>CAURDG010000231.1:0-2517 GCA_963523555.1 uncultured Cardiobacterium sp. | reverse complement strand
AGCCCACCAACTACGGCTTCATCCCGCAAACCCTCGACGAAGACGGCGACGAACTCGACGCCCTTATCATCACCGACACCCCGCTGCCGACCGGCATCTACATGCAGGCGCGCGTTATCGGCGTGATGAAATTCGTGGATGACGGCGAAGTGGATGACAAAATTGTCGTCGTTCCCGCCGATGACCGCCAAACCGGCGATGCCATCAAAACTCTCGCTGACCTGCCCGCGCAGCTCATCAAACAAATCGAATTCCACTTCAATAACTACAAAGCACTGAAAAAACCCGGCTCGACCAAAGTCGATCACTGGGGCGATATCGAAGAAGCTAAACAAGTCATCCGCGACTCACAACAACGCTGGAAACAGCAATAAACCCACCGAGCCCCTTTCCCGCAAAGGGGCTTAATCATCTACAACGACCATGAAAAAACTCACCCTCGCCCTCCTTACCCTCCTCCATACGAGCATCGCCATGACCGCAACCCAAGACCCCAACCTCTGGCTGGAAGACATTGACAGCGAAAAATCCCTCACCTGGGTGCGCGCGCAAAACGCCACCAGCGAGAAAGCCCTCACGCAAAACCCCGCCTTCAAAACCATCGAAGCCGACCTGCTCGCTATCCTCGATTCTGACGACAAAATCCCCTACGTCGTGAAGCGTGGCGACTACTACTACAACTACTGGCAGGACAAAGACCACCCGCGCGGCATCTGGCGGCGTACCACCTGGGACGAATACCGGAAAACCGAGCCCAAATGGGACACCCTCATTGACCTCGATGCCCTCAACAAAAGCGAAAACGCCACCTGGGTGTGGCACGGCGCGGACTGCCTGCGCCCCGACTACCGCCACTGCCTCATCAGCCTCTCGCGCGGCGGCGCAGATGCGGACGAAACCCGCGAATACGACCTGGAAACCCGCGAGTTCATCAAAGACGGCTTCTACCGCCCCGAAGCCAAAGGCTCAATGGGCTGGATAGACAAAGACCACGTCTTCGTGCAGACCGACTTCGGCGCAGGCAGCATGACTGCCTCCGGTTACCCGCGCGAAGCCCGCCTGTGGCAACGCGGCACACCGCTTGCCGACGCCAAAACCGTCTATCGTGGCGAAGAAAACGACATGCTCATCACCGCCGCTCACGACGACACCCCCGGCTACCACCGCGACTTTGTCAGCCGCGTTATCGACTTCTACCACAACGAACTCTACGAACGCGCACCGGACGGCACACTGCACAAAATCGACGTCCCCGACACCGCCGACAAAGGCGTCTATCGCGACTGGCTCAACATCACCCTGCGCGAAGACTGGACACTGAACGGCAAAACCTACCCGTCCGGCAGCTACCTCGTCGCCAATTACGCCGACTGGCAGGCGGGCAAACGCGAACTCACCGCGCTCTTCACCCCCGATGCGCATACCTCTCTGGCGGGCATCACCTGGACCAAAAACTACCTCATCCTCAACAAACTCGAAGACGTGAAAACCCGCCTCGTCGTCCTGGATCCCGCCAAAAACTGGGCGGAAAAACCGCTGGAAGGCGTACCGGCGAACAGCACCGCCAGCGTCGCCGCCGTGGACCCCGACGGAAACGACGACCTGTGGCTGACCGCAAACGACTACACCCTGCCGACCACCCTCTATCACACCCGCGTCGGCGACACGCCCACCGCGCTCAAATCCCTGCCCGCCTTCTACGACGCAAGCGATATCACCGTCGCCCAGCACTTCGCGAAAAGTGACGACGGCACCGAAATCCCCTACTTCCTCGTCCACCACAAAAACATCACCCTCGATGGCAAAAACCCGACCCTGCTTTACGGCTACGGCGGCTTTGAAATCTCGCTCACCCCCGGTTACGCGGCAGGCGTGGGCAAAGCCTGGCTGAACCGCCGCACCCAGGACGGGCGGGGCGGCGTGTACGTCGTCGCCAACATCCGGGGCGGCGGCGAATACGGCCCGCGCTGGCACCAGGCCGCCCTGAAAGAACACCGCCACAAAGCCTACGAAGACTTTGCCGCCGTCGCGCGCGACCTCACCCAACGCGGCATCGCCGACCCGGCGCATCTTGGCATCCAGGGCGGCAGCAACGGCGGCCTGCTGATGGGCAACATGCTGACGAAATACCCGGAACTTTTCGGCGCCATCGTCATCCAGGTGCCGCTGCTCGACATGCAGCGCTACAACAAACTGCTGGCGGGCGCCTCGTGGATGGCCGAATACGGCGACCCGGATAACCCCGCCGAATGGGCCTACCTGGAAAAATACTCGCCCTACCACCAGTTTGACGCGGCGAAAACCTATCCGCCGGTGCTCTTCACCACCTCAACCCGCGACGACCGCGTCCACCCCGGCCACGCGCGGAAAATGATGGCGAAAATGCAGGCAGCGGGCAAAAACGCCCTCTACTACGAAAACATCGAAGGCGGCCACGGCGGCGCGGCAGACAACAAACAGCGCGCCTACATGAGCGCGCTGGCCTACACCTTCCTCTGGGAACAGCTCGCCAAATAA
>CAURDG010000230.1:0-2545 GCA_963523555.1 uncultured Cardiobacterium sp. | reverse complement strand
CCGGGCAGAATCCTCGCGGCGGGGATATTTCTGCCGCTCTTTGCCGTCGGACTGTTTTTGTGGGCGGCTTATCTCGGCAAGGCCGCCTACACCGATTATCAAATCGGCCAAGACCACCGCGTCCTTTTCAATGCCGACATTGACGGCAAGTGCAAAAGCCATTACTACCTCGTGACGCACTGCGATACCACCATCCGCGACGGCGGCCAAAGCTGGGAAAAAAGTTTCCTCTTCTTCGATTTCAGCATGGGCAAAGATTTCAGCGTGGTAGCGATTGCCGCCAACAGCGACCCAAGCCAAGTCACCCTCGACCTTGCCGCCGAGAAAGCGGTGAACCGCATGATTGTCGCCGCCGTCATCGCCGTTTTGGGCATTGTTTTCCTCTATCTCACCGGACAGGCGTTGTTCGTCTCCCTGCCGCGTGTCCGCACCCTCTTGCGCGGGTTGAATGGGCGCGACGCCTACCCGTGGCGTTTGACCACCGTCGATGCCGCCGTCAAGGGCGAATCGCTCACCCACTTCTTCGCCGACATCAATGGCACGGAATGCAAAATCACCATTAACCTCGGCAAAAAAATGGAGCCGTGGCTGCTGGACGTGAGCGGCGATACAGCCCGTCTCCTCGCTTTCGCGCCTGCCGACGGTGGTGCTGCCGTGCCGTTTGACCGCAAACTCAAAACCATCGGCGGCCTCAACAAAAGCGAGCGGCAGGCACTGATCGCCGAACTCGAACGCATGACGGGCAACTGAACCTGCACAACTTAAGGAAAACCCCATGACGACGACCGACGACATTCCCCGCCCGTGGCTGGCGAGCTACCGCGCTGAAGTCCCGCACGACTGCGCGGGTGGCGAATACCCGAACCTTGCCGCCTTCCTTGAAGCCATGTTCGATCGCCATGCGGCGCTGCCTGCTTTCAGCAACTTCCGCCGCACCCTGAGCTTCGCCGAAATCGGCGAACGCGCCCGCGCTTTCGCCGCCTACCTGCGTCACGACCTCGGTTACCAGCCCGGCGACCGTCTTGCCCTGATGATGCCGAACATCCTGCAATTCCCCATCTGCCTCTACGGCTGCATGCTGGCGGGCGTGGTCGTCGTCAACGTCAACCCGCTCTACACCGCGCGCGAACTCGAACACCAGCTGAACGACAGCGGCGCGCGCGGCATCGTGCTGGCAGAAAACTTTACCCGCAGCGTCGCCGAAGTGCGCCCGCAAGTGCCGGGGCTCAAAGACATCATCGTCACCTGCTACGGCGACGAAATGGGCTGGTTCTGGTCACCCATCGTCGATTTCTACGTGCGCCACATCGGCAAACTTGTGCCGCCTTACTACCTGCCGGATGTCATCGCCTTCAAAAAAGCCCTGCGCAAAGGGCGTCGCCTGCCCTATGCCCCGCATCAGGCCGCGCCGAACGACATGGCCATGCTGCAATACACTGGCGGCACGACCGGCGTCGCCAAAGGCGCGATGCTCACCCACGCCAACCTGCTCGCGAATGCCGCCCAAATTAACCTGTGGATCGGCTCCTACAACATCGGCACGGATGACGTTCTTATCACCGCGCTGCCGCTCTACCACATCTTCTGCTGCACCATTAACAGCATCGCTTTCAGCGGACGCGGCGCGCATTCCGTGCTGGTGACGAACCCGCGCGACATCAAATCCTTCATCACCATCCTGCGCCGCCACCCGCCGACCATGATGACCGGCGTCAACACCCTCTTCAAAACCCTGCTCAACACCAAAGACTTCCGCCGCCTCGACTTCTCGCATCTGCGCTTCGTCATCGCCGGCGGGATGCCGCTGGAAAAAACCGTCTCGGACGAATGGCAGCAGCTCACTGGCAACATCATCGTCGAAGGCTACGGCATGACCGAAACCTCGCCGCTTATCAGCGTCAACCATATGGACACCAAGGCCTACAACGGCACCATCGGCTACCCCATTCCCGGCACCGATGTCAGCCTGCGCGACGACGACGGCAAACTTGTGCCGCTGGGCGAGCCGGGGGAAATGTGGGTGCGCGGCCCGCAAGTGATGAAAGGCTACTGGCGCCATGAAGACGAAACCCGCCGCGCCATGCAGGACGGCTGGCTGAAAACCGGCGACATCGCGCAGATGCAGCCGGACGGCGCGCTGAAAATCGTCGACCGCAAAAAAGACATGATCCTCGTCTCCGGCTTCAATGTGTACCCCAGCGAAGTCGAAGCCGTGCTGGCGCAACATCCGGACGTGCTGGAAGTGGCGTGCATCGGCGTGCCGAACGAAGGATCGGGCGAGAAAGTCAAAGCCTTTATCGTGCCGCGTGCGGGCACGAAGCCGACGGTGGAAGCACTGCAAAAATTCGCCAGTGCCAACCTCACCGCCTACAAACGGCCGAAGGTGTACGAATTTTGCGAGGAACTGCCGAAATCCAACGTCGGCAAAATCCTGCGCCGCGAACTGGTGGCGCGGGAAAAAGCCAAAGCGGCGCAAAATCAGAAACCCGCCTGATACCACCGCAGCCAACAAAAAACCCGCCGTGAGGCGGGTTTTTTGTTCGGT
>CAURDG010000229.1:0-2547 GCA_963523555.1 uncultured Cardiobacterium sp. | reverse complement strand
TGGCTGTCCAGCAGGTCGAGGAAGGTTTGTTTTTCGCCCGCGTATTGATGCAGGGCGTCGAGGAAGGTGCTGTCCATAAAGGCGGGATGGGCCGGCAGTGCGGCGATGGTATCCGCTGTGGCGCGGGTGTCGAGGCAGACGGCGCAGCGCTCGGCATCGTTGGCCGTCGCGTATTTTTGCAGCAGGGTGCTGTGCAGGATGCCGCCGAATACCGCCCGGCTGTACAACGGCCCCCAGGGTTGGGCGGGATCGAAGATTTCGCTGTCGTTGTAGCTGCGGGATAGCAGGCCGTGGTCAAGGCCGGGCGTGGCCAGCACGGCTTCACGTTCGGCAGGGGTGAGGCGCGCGAGCAGGCGGTGGCGGACGTCGTCCGGCAGTTGCGGCCAACGCGCGGTGAGGATGGCGCGGGTGAAGCGCGGGTCGTCCATGCTGTCCACCCAGTCTTCGCGGCGCAGGTTGCGCAGCAGCGGGCGGTGGGTGGCGAGAATGGTGGCGGCCGTAGCGGCGTCGGTGTGCAGCACCTCTGCCCAGGCGTCCAGCGGCAGGGCGAGGATGAGCTGGCGCAGGATGTAGTCGTCGTCGCTTTCTTTTTTGTCCGGGCTGATTTGCTCGATGCCGAGCTGTTTCAGCGTGTCGGTGTAGGGCTGCGGCGTGTAGTGCCACGGTTTTTTTGCATCTCCGCTGTATTGCAGACGGGCGGCGAGTTCGCTCTGGTACTGGCGTTGCAGGGCGCTGCCGGGCAGGCGGCGCAGCAGGTCGGCGGCGGTGCGGCGCACGGTCTTGCTACGGTCGCCCAATGCCTGGGTCAGGAAGGCTTCGTCGTCCGCGCCGAGTCCGATGGCGAAAAGGGCCAGATATTCGTCGCGCTGCGTGGCGGGGGCGGTCTGCCACCACTGTCCGACTTTGTCGCGCGCGGCGGCGGGGTCACTGGCACGGACGCGGCGCAGCCAGTGCTTGCGCCCGCTGTGGTTGGCTTCATCCGGGTCGGTGGCGGTGTCGTTTTCATGGTTACGCTGCCCCAGCTCGCCAAGCAGCCAGCGCCCACGGCTGCCGAGGAGGATGGCGGGCAAGGTAGCGGGATTGAGGGTGGCAAGCAGCGCGGGAACGGCATCGGGCGGCAGGCTGAAGCCACGCGCGGCGAGGGCCTCACAGGCCCAGGCGGCAAGGTGACGCTGCCCGCCTTCAAGCCAGCGCAAGAGGATGGTGGTAAGCGCCGGAAGGGGATGGCGCTCCTGCGGGTCAACCGGCGCGACGGGGACGGCCTGCCATGCCCCGCCCGTCTGTACCGGACTGCCGCCGCCGTAGGCGTAGGCGAAACCGAGGGCAGCAAGGCGGTAGTGCGTCGCTTCGGGGTTATCCCCTTGCAGCTGCGGCAGATAGGCGGCCAGTGCGGGCGGCAGGTCGGGCGTGGCGGTTTGTTTGGCCGTGCCGAGCAGGGCGGTGTTGAGGATGGCGGGCGGTAGCATGGTTGGTGTGTGCTCAGTGGGGATTGGATTGTTGTCAGTTAAATGTCCGTTTTTTTATCTGGCAGTTCTTGCTGAAACCAGGCGATGGCAAGGCGGGCCGCCTCAGCGTCGAATTGCAGGGCTGTGTGCGAGGTAGGCAGGCGGTGGTAAGCGGCTGCCTGTGGCAGTTCGGTTTCAGCGACAGCGACGGTGCCGTCGTTTGGCTCGTCTGCGGCAAAGAGGCGCAGGGTACTGCCGATGCCGAAGCTTTTTGTGCCGGCAATGCTGAGAAGCGGGATGTTGGCATCCCACGGCGGGGCGCAGCCGTCCAGCCCTGCCTCCCAGCAGTGCCCCAGGATGTTGCGCCGCCAGCCGCGTTCGCGGAAGTAGGCACCGACTTTGCTACCAAGATGCGGGGTGCCGAGGGTAACGACGCGCCCGCCAGCGAGCCCCTGCGGCCAGGCGGCGAGCAGGTGGCGCAGGTAAAGGCCACCGAGGCTGTGGCCGATGGCGCAGAGCGGGGCGTCAGCGGCAAATTCCTGAATGCGTGGCAGGTGTGTGGCGACACTGTCGTGCAGGGTTTGCCGTCGGGTCGGGTAGGTGAGTGCCAGGCAGGTATAGCCTTGCTGCCGCAGACGCGCGGCAAGCGGCATCATCATTGTCGCCCGCATAAAAAGGCCGTGAACGAGCAGGATTTTGGTTGGGGTCATGACTTGCCTCCGGTGGTTGCTACGCGGGCTTATGGTAATGGTTTTTCGGACAGTTGGCCGCCAAGCGGGATAAACGCTGGGCTTTCGGGGAAGGGCAGGGTGGTCGCCAAGCGGGATAAACGCTGGGCTTTCGGGGAAGGGTAGGGCGGCCGCCAAGCGGGATAAACGCTGGGCTTTCGGGGAAGGGCAGGGTGGTCGCCAAGCGGGATAAACGCTGGGCTTTCGGGGAAGGGCAGGCGGCTGCCAAGCGGGATGAATCAAGGCTTCTATGCATCCGCGGTCAACGGGGGAAAACAGCCTGGGTGTCCGGGCAGCTACGGTTTGTGCCGGTAAAGGCGCAGCGGATCGGCGAGCAGGGCAGGGCGGTTGCCTTTCAGGCCGGGCAGGTTGCG
>CAURDG010000228.1:0-2555 GCA_963523555.1 uncultured Cardiobacterium sp. | reverse complement strand
TCGGCGACGGGCAACTGCGCCAGCACCGCCGCGCAAATGGCAACGCCGCGCGCCTGCCCCAGTTTCAGCGCCGAGTTCGGATTCTTGTGCACAAAAATCGCCTCAATCGCAAACTCCTGCGGGCGGTACATGCGGATCAGCTCGCTGATACCCTGATGAATCATCATCAGGCGCAGCGGCATCGCTTCATCCGCGAGGCGGATACAGCCACTATCGACATAGCGCACCTCCTGCCCCGTGACATCAATAATGCCGTAACCGGTGACGCGCGAGCCGGGGTCAGTGCCGAGAATACGACGGGTAACAGCCATCTAGCCGGCGAAATCTTCAGGAAAATCGGCGTTGGTATAGACGCTTTGCACATCGTCCAGCTCTTCCAGCCGCTCGATCATGCGCATCACCTTGTCGGCGTCCTCGGCGGAGACGGGCGAAAGATTATCGGCGCGCATCGTCACCTCGCTCTCATCCGGGGTATAACCGGCGGCGACCAGTGCGTCATACACCGCCGCATAATTATCCGGCGACGTCAGCACCTCGGCGCCGTTCTCATCGACTTCCAAATCATCCGCGCCCGCATCCAGTGCCACTTCCATAAAAGCGTCCTCATTCTCGACCTTCTCGAAAAAGAGCACACCGCGCTCGGTGAACTGGAAAGCGACCGAGCCGGAAGTGCCGAGATTGCCGCCTGCCTTGGTGAAAGCATGACGCACCTCGCCAACCGTGCGGTTCTTGTTGTCCGTCAAACAGTCAACCATCACCGCGACGCCACCCGGGCCGTAGCCCTCATAACGAATCTCCTCCATCTGCGCGCCGCCAAGCTCGCCCGCGCCGCGCTTGATAGCGCGATCCATCGTGTCTTTCGACATATTCTCGGCCTGCGCCTTGGTGATCGCGAGACGCAGACGCGGATTACTGCCGGGATCCGAGCCGCCGTGGCGTGCGGCAATCGTCAACTCGCGAATCAGACGGGTGAATACCTTGCCGCGCTTGGCATCTTCCTTTGCTTTCTTGTGCTTGATATTCGCCCATTTACTATGACCGGCCATAAAAATCCTCCAATAAAAAACAGAATAAAAGAAACAGAAAGGCGCGCATTCTAGCTTTCAGGCAATAACCCGCGCAAACGCGCAGCGCCCCACTCCGAAGCGAAAATGCTCGCTGCGACCAGCACAAGCGCGACCAGCACATAACCGCCCAAACGCTCATCGGCAAACACCGCCACCCCGACCAGCGCGCCGAACACCGGCAGCAAATTCATAGTGAGCGCCGCCCGTCCCGCACCGATGGCAATCACGCTCTCCATATAAAACAACTTCGACAAAATCGCGATAAACACCGCCACATAGACGAGCAGCAGCCACGCCTGCCACACGGGCAGATGAAAACCGTGCGTAAGCCCTTCCCAGAAGAAAAACGGCGCGGACACCACCACCGCCGCGACGCACATCGCCCAGAGCAGACTCGCCCAATGCACCGCCGGGGCGCGACGCAGCGCCAGCGAATAACCGGCATAAATCGCCGATGTGACCAGCGCCAGCGCATCGCCCTGAGCCAGCCCTGTATCCAGCAGCGCGCGCGGATTACCCTTGCTCACCACCCAGACCACGCCGACAAACGACAGCGCCACCCCCAGCCATTGCAGCGGATGCGCCCGTCCGCGCAGACAAAAGACCTCGACCAGCAGCACCATCACCGGAATCAGGGCGGTGATAATCGACACATTAACCACCGACGCGCCGCGCGCAAACGCGCTGTACAACACAATATTAAAAAGTGCGAAACCGCTGCCGCCGACGACCAGCAACCACCCCGCCCGCTGCTTGAGCACGGGCAAATCATGACGAATCCGCGCGCGGAACAGCCACGACAACAACGCCGCCGCCAGTACCCAGCGCCAGAAAGTGAACGCATACGGCGTCAGCCACGTCTTGCCGAGCTTGCCGGTGACGTTACTCGTCGCCCAAAAGAGCGGCGCCAAAACAAGCATGACATACGGATGCGGCAGGCCGTTTGCCTGCCAAAAACGAAAAGACACGGGAAAACTCTCACAAAAAAACGGATGTGGATTTTACGCGCCAATTAGTCAAGCTCCCAGTATTTATCCCGCTTGGCGGGCCCAGTAATGACGCCGCTTGGCGAGCCCAGTATTGACGCCGCTTGGCGGGCCCAGTAATGACGCCGCTTGGCGGGGCGAGCCAAACGCAGTTCCATGACGCATATTCCGGGTGAATGACCGGATATGGACGGCAACACCCTACGGGCAGCGCATGATACTGGCACGCTAACCCCCGCTAACGTACCCCACGCAACCTTGCGGTTGCGCGGAGCCCCGCTGGGCGCAGCCCGCCCCATGCTAAAATCCGCCCTTTCTCTTAATGACACCGAGGTAATCATGAACACTGACGGCATGGCCACCCGCTACCAACCCGCCGACATCGAAAACAAATGGTACGACCGCTGGGAAAAGGGCAACCACTTCGCCCCCAGCGGCAGCGGCAAGCCCTACGCCATCATGATTCCGCCGCCGAACGTCACCGGCACCCTGCACATGGGGC
>CAURDG010000227.1:0-2601 GCA_963523555.1 uncultured Cardiobacterium sp. | reverse complement strand
ATGAGCAGCGGCATGGCGACGTTTTCCACCGCGCTGAATTCGGGCAGCAAATGGTGGAATTGGTAAACGAAGCCCATGTGGCGGTTGCGCAGGCGGGTGCGGCGGCTGTCAGTGGCGCGATTGAGGTTTTCGCCGCAGAGGGTGATGTCGCCCTGCTGCGGGGTATCGAGTCCGGCCAGGATGTGCAGCAGGGTGCTTTTGCCGGTACCGGAAGCGCCGACAACAGCGACGGTTTCGCCGCGCGCCAGGACGAGGTCGGTACCGCTGAGGATGGTGAGGTTTTCGCCTTTGCTTTGGTAGGCAAAGTGCAGGTTGCTGGCGGTTAGGACGTGTTCGCTCATGGTTTACTCGTGGGACAGGGCGCGGGCGGGTTCGGTGCGGGCGGCCATCATCGCGGGGATGACGGAGAAGAGCAGGGTCAGCACGAGGGTGACGATGCTGATGCCGCTGATCACAGCCGGATCGATTTTTGCGGGCAGTTCGTTGATGAAGTACATCTGCGCGGGCAGGGCGTAGCCGGTGTGTTTTTCCAGGAACGCCATAATGGCGGGTACGTTGATGGCGATGAGGATGCCGAGGCTGACACCGAGCAGGGTGCCGAGTGCGCCAAAGGTAAGCCCCTGGGTGAGGAAGATACGGCCGATTTGCCGCCGCGTCATGCCCATGGTGCGCAGAATGGCGATGTCGCGCCGTTTTTCGGTAACGACCATGTACATGGAAGAGAGCAGGCCGAAGGCAGCGACCATGACGATGAGGCAGAGGATGATGAACATGGCGTGTTTTTCGGTCTGCACGGCGCTGAAATAGGAGGCATTGTCGAGGCTCCAGTCGCTGGCATAGACACCGGGCGGTAACTGCGGGTTGATTGCGTCGCGCACCAGGGGTGCCTGCATCGGGTCATGCAGCATGATGTGGTAACCGGTGACACCATCAGGCAGTTGCAGCAGTTTCGCAGCATCCTTGAGGTTAACGAGTGCCACGCCGTTATCGAAGGCGTAGTGGCCGCTGCTGAAGGTGCCGACAAGGGTGAAGCGTTTGATGCGCGGCAGGAGACCGGCGGCGCTTGCGGTCACTTGCGGCACGATGATGGTGACTTTATCGCCGGGTTTGGCATTGATTTTTTCGGCGAGGATATTGCCGAGGATGAGGTTGAAATCACCCGCTTGTAGTTGTGCCGCCATTTCCGGGTCGAGGGCTGCAAAAGTTTTTGAAACTTTGCCTTCTTCATTGGGATCCACGCCTTGCAGGACAACGCCCTGGAAGCGCTCGCTGTCGCCAATCAGCCCCTGTCCTTGCACATAGGGCGCATAGGCGATGATTTCGGGGCGGTTCGCGAGGTATCGAGCGGGATCAAATTCAGGCGGGATGACGCCGGTGCCGTCGTCACTGCGCAACATGGCGTGTGAGGTCATGGAGAGCATTTTGTCGCGCACCTGGGTGACGACGCCGTTCATGACGGAGAGGACGACGATCAGCGCGGCGATGCCGATGGTAATGCCGATGACAGCGAGAATGGCGTTCAGGCCGATGAAACGTGCGCCACTGCGCGCGTAGCTGTAGCGCAGGCCGATTTTGAAGGGCAGGAGTTGCATGGTGTTGTCCGCTTGCCGCTTAACCGGCGAGAAGGGTGTCGAGTTTGCCCGCATTTTCGAGGGCGTAGAGGTCATCGCAGCCACCAACGTGGGTTGTGCCGATGAAGATTTGCGGCACCGTCTGACGGCCATTCGCACGCTTGATCATTTCGTCACGGCGCTCAGGCTCGCGGCTGATATCGATACCTTCGTACTGCACGCCTTTGGCAGTGAGCAGGCTGTGCGCGCGCTGGCAGTAGGGGCAGGTCGGTTTGAAGTACATGGTGACGGGTTGCATGGGAGGCCTCGTATGTGAATTTGTGAAGGAAAAGCGTGTGGTTATCCCGCTTGGTGGCTATTTGCTCACGACGGGGAGGTTTTCCGCCAGCCAGCCGTTAATGCCGCCTTCAAGGACAAAGATCGCCTCAAAACCACCCGCGCGCAGGATTTTTGCTGCCGCATTGGCGGAGAAACCGTCGGTGTCATAGACAATCAGCGGACGGTTTTTTGCCCCCCGGATTTTATCGAATTGTGTGGCAAGCTCGGTGAGCGGGAAGTTCTTGGCGCCAGCGATGTGCGCCTGGTGGAAATCGGGGGTGGGGCGGATGTCGATGAAGGTGCCGTTATCGTTGGCGAGGATGGCGGCGCGTGAATTGCCAACTTTTTCCCCGGCAGCGCCGCGATCGCGCATTTCAAAGAAGATGATGCCCGCGATACAGGCGAAGAAGAGGAGGAAGAGGAGGAGGTTGTCTGCAAAGAATTGTCCGAAGGTCATGGTTGAGTCCGTAGGGTTGGAAAAGGGCGGGATTATAGTCGTTTGCCCGCACTTTCCCTATTGTTACCGATGATTCAGGCGGGTATTTGCAATGCGTTACGCGCAGATTTTGACTGGCATCACTGTTTATTTATCCCGCTTGGCGTGAGCCCAGCATTTATCCCGCTTGGCGCGGGCCCAGTGTTTATCCTGCTTGGCACGAGGCCAGTATTTATCCCGCTTGGCGCGAGGCCAGTATTTATCCCGCTTGGCGGG
>CAURDG010000226.1:0-2619 GCA_963523555.1 uncultured Cardiobacterium sp. | reverse complement strand
CTCTGAAAAACTCGCTGCGTCAGGCGCCAGACGTCATCCTCATCGGGGAAATCCGTGATATTGATACCATGCAATACGCGATGCACTTCGCCGAAACCGGTCACTTATGCCTTGCTACCCTGCACGCCACCAACTCCGTGCAAGGCTTGGAGCGTATCTATAACTTCTTCCCACGCGAACAGCGGCACCAAATCCAGCCGGAGCTTGCGGAAAACCTGCACTGCCTTATCTCGCAACGCCTCCTGCCCCGTTCCGACCGTCCGGGACGCATCGTGGCGATGGAAATGATGATGAACACCCCGTACATCAGTCACCTTATTGCTGAAGGTGACCTCGGCTCCATCCCTGAAGCGATGGAACGCGGCAACCCGGCAGAAGGTGTTTTCACCTTCGACCACAGTATCTTCGAACTGTATGAATCCGGCGTTATCTCCTTCCAGGATGCCATCAACTATGTCGAATCCGAAAACAACTTCCGTATCCGCCTGCGCGCCCAATCGAACCGTCGCCTGCCGCCGGAAATGCAATCACGCGGCGAAATCTTCTCGGTCAAGAGCGACGATGCGCTCTCTCGCGAACTCATGCGCAAAGACCGCGAAGAACGCGAACGTCTCAAACGCGAAGGCAAACTCTAAGCGACAAATCACCATCGCGAACATGGACAAGGCAGGCGGTAACGCCTGCCTTCGCCGTTTATAATCCTCGCCCCACCAAGCGGGAAGATCAGTAAACTGCGCCTCGAAAACACTGCCGAAAATTGCACTCGCCACATCGCTTACGTCGAACAAATCCGCAGCGAACCACGTTGCCCGCGTTGCGGCGGAAAATGGAAAAACGCATCGCCAAAAACGGCCCTCATGCGGGCAAAGCCTTCTACGGATGCCGCAAATACCCGCACTGCCACGGCATACGCCCCATTGAGGCATAACCAAGACAAAAACTGCCCCCAAGCGGGATAAATACAGAATTCATCACTCACCACACAGGCCAAAAACTATGACAGACCACTACCGCGCCGCCGACATCGACGTCCTCAAAGGACTTGACCCCGTCCGCCGCCGCCCGGGCATGTACACCGACACCACCCGCCCGAACCACCTTGCGCAAGAAGTCATTGACAACAGCGTGGACGAAGCCCTGGCCGGCTATGCCAAAAACATCCATGTCATCCTGCACCGCGACGGCTCCCTCAGTGTGCAGGATGACGGACGCGGCATGCCGGTGGACATCCACCCCGAAGAAGGCGTGAGCGGCGTCGAACTCATCCTCACCCGCCTGCATGCGGGCGGCAAATTCAGCCGCAAAAACTACAACTACTCCGGCGGCCTGCACGGCGTCGGCGTCTCCGTCGTCAACGCCCTTTCCACCCGCCTCGAAGTGGACATCGAACGCGACGGCCAGCGCTACCGCCTCGCCTGCGCGCACGGTGACGTGGTCGAACCACTGACCGCCGTCGAAGACATCGGCAAACGCCGCCACGGCACCACCGTCCGCTTCTGGGCCGATCCCGCCTACTTCGACAGCCCCAACTACTCCATCCCCCGCCTCAAACAAACCCTCAAAGCCAAAGCCGTCCTCTGCGCCGGCCTCAATATCCGCTTTACCGACGAAGCGGGCAACGAAGAAGACGAATGGTGCTACCAGGACGGTCTCAGCGCCTACCTCAGCGAACAGACCGGCGACGGCACCCTGCCTGCCGAACCCTACACCCTGAACCACAGCGACAGCGACGGCCAAATCGACCTCGCCCTCACCTGGCAGGAAGAGAGCAGTGCGAACGGCACCTATGAAAGCTACGCCAACCTCATCCCCACCATCGGCGGCGGCACCCACGTCAACGGCCTGCGCAGCGGCCTCGTTGACGCCCTGCGCGAATTCTGCGAATTCCGCCAACTGCTGCCGCGCGGCGTCAAACTCGCGCCAGAAGACATCTGGGAAGGCTGCCAATACGTCCTCTCCGTAAAAATCCCCGAACCCCAATTCTCCAGCCAGACCAAAGAACGCCTCACCTCGCGCCAATGCGCCGCCTGGGTCGGTAACACCGTCAAAGACCACTTCGGCCTCTACCTCAACAAACACGCCGACATCGGCGAAGCGCTCGCTGCACTTGCCATCGGTCACGCGCAAAAACGCCTCAACAGCAACAAACAAATCACCCGCAAACGCACTGCCGGCGGCCCGGCG
Source organism: uncultured Cardiobacterium sp. (assembly GCA_963523555.1). Classification (GTDB taxonomy): domain Bacteria; phylum Pseudomonadota; class Gammaproteobacteria; order Cardiobacteriales; family Cardiobacteriaceae; genus Cardiobacterium. The sequence continues at coordinate 435 of CAURDG010000226.1, read as the reverse complement.
CTGCCCGGCAAACTCGCCGATTGCATCAGTCAGGACAACCGCCTGACCGAACTCTTCCTCGTCGAAGGCGACTCGGCGGGCGGCTCGGCCAAACAGGCGCGCGACCGCCAATACCAAGCCATCATGCCCCTGCGCGGCAAAATCAAAAACACCTGGGAAGACGACTCCGCCGTCGTCATGAGCTCACAGGAAATCCACGACATCGCCGTCGCCGTCGGCATCGACCCGGCCAGCGACGACCTGAGCGGCCTGCGCTACGGCAAAATCTGCATCCTCGCCGACGCCGACTCGGACGGCCTGCACATCGCCACCCTCATCTGCGCCCTGATGGTGCGGCACTTCCCGGCACTGGTCAAAGCGGGGCATCTCTACGTTGCCATGCCGCCGCTCTACCGCATTGACGCCGGCAAACGCATCGAATACGCGCTGGACGAA
>CAURDG010000225.1:0-2623 GCA_963523555.1 uncultured Cardiobacterium sp. | reverse complement strand
GTAGGCCATAATCATTCTCCTGTATGAAAAAATAAACATCTTAGCTATACAACCACGAACGTCCGCATCAGGCGCTGGGCATGGCGACTCCGTCAGAGCGCTACCAGCCCAGCACACGTAGCCTGCCGGTGCAATTGCCGCCGGTGGAGTATCCGGGAGATGATTTTGTGCGCAAGGTGCAACAGGGCGGCTGGGTGAGCTTTCAGGGTAAGGCTCTGCGCACCAGCAAGGCATTGGCAGGCCAGCCGGTAGCCCTGCGTCCGGTCGTTGGAGAGGATGGTGTTTTTGCCCTGTATTTTTGTCATCAATTTGTGGAGGAGTTTGATTTAAGAAACGCCTGATAGACTATCCCCGGACTGTTACCCATGTCCTCGCACGTTGTTACCTATGTCTCCGGTCTATATACGCAAGCGGAGGAAGGGATTTTTTCTGTGCAATGTTCGGGCTTGGGCTCGCGCCAAGCGGGATAATCACTCGGTTTGCGGGCAGGCGCATGGTTTCAGTCTTCGCCGATGATATCGGGCTCAATGGCGAGGCTCAGGCCGTAGCGGGCGTGAACGTACGCCTGGATACGGGCGGCGAAGGCGAGGATTTCTGCTGCGGTACCGCCGTGGTTGGTGAGGACGAGGGCGTGTTTGTCGCTGATGCCGACTTTGCCGTCGCGCAGGCCTTTGTAGCCGCTTTGTTCGATGCACCAGGCAGCGGGGATTTTCACGTGACCATCCGCCGTTGGGTAGTGTGGGATGTCGGGGTAGCGCTGTTGCAGGGCGCTGAAGGTGGCGCGGTCGGTAATGGGGTTGTGGAAGAAGCTGCCCGCGTTGGGCTCTGTTTTGGGGTCGGGCAGGCGGGTGGCGCGCAGGCGGCGGATGGCGGTGTAGGCGTCCTGGGCGTTGTGGATGGCCGCTGCCTGTTCGCGCAGGCCGGGATAGGCGGTGTCAGGCTGCCCGCGTTTGGCAAGGCGCAGGGTGATGGCGCTGATGATGTAGCGGCTGCGCCAGTGTTGTTTGTAGTGGCTTTGCCGGTAGGCGAAGCCGCAGGCAGCGGCGGGGATGTCTTCGCTTTGCCCGGTGTCGCGGTTGTAGGCGTGGATGATGTGGACGGCATCGGCGATTTCGCGGCCATAGGCGCCGATGTTCTGCACGGGCGCGGCGCCGACGCTGCCGGGAATGGCGGCAAGGTTTTCGATGCCGTACCAGTTTTGCGCTACTGTCCAGGCGACGAGGTCGTCCCAGCGTTCGCCGGCGGCTACGCGCAGGTAGAGATGTTCTGGGTCTTCGCCGGTGATTTGCCGCCCGGTGTAACGCGGGCAGAGCAGGCGTTCGCGTACTTCCGTGCGGAAGATGATGTTGCTGCCGCCGCCGAGGATACGGTCGCCGGGGGCAGTAATGCGCCATTCGTCGGGGTGGTCGATGTGGATGAGTTCGCGCGCGGTGGCGGGGCAGGCGAGGGTATGGCGCGGGGCAAGGTCGGCGTGGTATTCGGTTTGCATGGTCTGAAACGGGTTAGTCGTCGCGGTTTCCAGCGGCGTATGGGGCATTGGGGCAGATGTCGAGGACGAGGCGGCTGGGTTCGAGCAGGCTGTCTTCGTGGCGGCAGCGCCAGGATTCACCGTTGCTGCCGGTGAGGGTGTGGCCGTCGGCAATGATGTCACCGTGTTCGAGGAGGTAGATGGCGGTGTTGTAGAGCTGTTGGGCGACGGCATCGGGTTCGAGGTCGCGGTAGTGGCATTGCAGATCGGGGACGCCAAAGACGCTGAGGCCGCGTGTGTCCATGATGCTGTCACCGGGATGGTTGCTGATGGTGTAGTAACGGACGTTGATGAGGCCGTAGTAAGGCTGTTCGTCACCTGCATCCAGCCAGCTTTGCGGGTGGTAGTAACGGTTAGTGGCTAGCGGGCGCACGGCTTGCGGCGCGGTGAGTTCGATGAGGACACGGCTGATGCTGCGGATGATGTGCAGGCGCTGGTTGGGGTCAAGCAGGCGGCCGAGGAATTCGTTGATGATGAGGCGGTATGGGCATTGCGGGACGATGTCGGCAGCCTCCATCCAACCCCAGCTTTGTTGCAGGGCATCGGCATCAGGTGCTTCAGCCGGAGAGGCAAGCAGGGTGATCATGGTTGGCGCTCCCGGTCGGTCGGCGTAGTCGCAGCGGTAGTCGTGCAGGGCGAACATTGGGGTGTCGCCATCGCCGATGGCTTCGACGTGGCCGAGGTAGGCGGCAAGGCGGGTTTGCCAGGCGGCGGGGTCAATAGGCGGTGGCGCGGTGTAGTAGCCTTCGAGGAAGTAGAGTTCGGGTTGCAGACGGGGTTCGTGGGCGAGGGTCATGAGGTGTTTCCGGGTTCTTTTTGTTTGCGCTTGGCGCTGTATGTCCACCACGATAAAGCTTCGCCGCCGTGCATGTAATCGACGACGGATTGCAGGATGTCATGGACGCAGCAGGGGTCATAGCGGATGCCGTCGAGGGCGCAGAGGGTGTGGTAGAGGGTATCGGCGTTTTTGCCGATGAGATCTTTGGGGTGGTGGATGCCCAGGCGGCGCAGGTCTGCGGCACTGGCCGGGCCGATGTTGGGCAGGTCGGTGAGTTGGTGCAGGTGGTCGCGGCGGACTTTGGCGGGGTGCATGAG
>CAURDG010000224.1:0-2638 GCA_963523555.1 uncultured Cardiobacterium sp. | reverse complement strand
ACGGCGCTTTTGACTTCGCTGGAGACGAGTTTGTCTTTGGTTTGCGAGCTGAATTTGGGGTCGTGTACTTTTACGGAGACGATAGCGGTCAGTCCTTCGCGCGCGTCGTCGCCGCTGGTCGAGATTTTCGCTTTTTTCAGGAGGCCTTCTTCTTCCATGTAGGCGTTCAGGGTGCGGGTCATCGCCGCGCGGAAACCGGCCAGGTGGGTGCCGCCGTCGCGCTGCGGGATGTTGTTGGTGAAGCAGTAGACGTTTTCCTGGTAGCTGTCGTTCCATTGCAGGGAGATTTCGACGTACACGCCGTCTTTGTCGGCGCTGCAATAGAAGATGGTGGGGTGGATGGGGGTTTTGTTGCGGTTAAGGTATTCGGTGAAGGCGCGCACGCCGCCTTCGTATTCGTAGGTCTGGGTTTTGTTGGTGCGTTCGTCGCTCAGGGTGATGCGCACGCCCGCGTTCAGGAAGGAGAGTTCTTGCAGGCGTTTGGCAAGGGTGTCGTAGTCGTACACGACGTTGCCGAAGGTGTCGGAGCTCGCGAGGAAGTTGATTTCGGTGCCGCTATCGGTAGCGTCACCGATGACGGCCAGCGGTGCGTCGGGTTCGCCGTGGTGGTAGTGCTGCTGGTGGATGTGGCCGTCGCGGCGGATGGTCATGGTCAGGCGTTCGGAGAGGGCGTTGACCACGGAGACGCCGACGCCGTGCAGGCCACCGGAGACTTTGTAGCTGTTGTCGTCGAATTTGCCGCCTGCGTGCAGCACGGTCATGATGACTTCGGCGGCGCTGCGGCCTTCTTCGGGGTGGATATCCACCGGGATGCCGCGCCCGTTGTCACGCACGGTGATGGATTCGTCCTGGTGGATGATGACGCTGATTTCGCTGCAATAGCCGGCAAGGGCTTCGTCGATGGCGTTATCAACGACTTCAAAGACCATGTGGTGCAGGCCGCTGCCGTCGTCGGTGTTGCCGATGTACATGCCCGGGCGGGTGCGGACGGCTTCGAGGCCTTTCAAAACGCGGATGTTGGAGGAGTCGTATTTTTTTTCGGTCATGGTCGTTCCCGTGGGCTGTACAAAGGCGCGCATTTTAGCATAAACGGCGGTTTTACCGCCGTTTTCTGCTTGCAAATGGGGGGATATTGCCCCCTGTTTTTTAGCCCTGATAGACGGGCAGTTTGTGCAGCATGTTGAGGAAGTGGAAGAGGGCGACGAGGACGCCGTAGAGGAAGACAGCGGCGAGCAGGGCTGTTCCGCCCGGCACGGTGTAGCCGGTGGTGCCGTGGTGCGCGCGTGTTTTCCACACCAGTGCGGCGGGTACCATGCAGGTCCAGATGGTGGCGACTGCGCCGGCGTAGCCTATCGCCATCGTGAAGCCCATCGGCCAGAGCAGCGAGCAGACGAGCGGCGGCAGGAAGGTGGCAAGCCAGGTTTGGCTGCGCCCAAGGCGGTTGTCCGCGAAGTGGAAAGTGTCGGCGAGGTAATCGAAGACGCCGAGGCCGACACCGATGAAGGAGGAAACGACGGCACCGAGGGCGAAGGCACTGATGATATTGCCCAGTTGGCTGCTATGCAGGATGGCGCCAAGTTTGGCGGTGAGGACATTGACGCTGTCATCGGCGGCTGCGATGGGGGCGAGTTCGCTGCGCGGCAGGTTGCCGAAGATGGACAGTGTCCACAGCAGGTAAATGCCCATCGCCAGCAGCGTGCCGTAAAGAATGGCGCGCGCCGCCTTTTTCTCTTCGCCGTAATAGGCGCGCATCGAGGTGACGGAATGGTGGTAGCCAAACGAGGTCAAGCAGACGGGCAGGAAGGCGAGGATGTAGCGGGCATAACTGTCGTCGCTGCCGGCAGGGTGGGGCAGGCGGTTGAACAGGGTATCCAGATGCACGCCGCTGATAAGGCCGTAAATGCTGAACAGGAAGGTCGCGACCATGAAGACGATCAGCAGTACCGAAATGCGGTCCACAGCGCGGGTCGAGTGCCAGACGAAGGCACCGCCGACGAGGCAGGCAAGGATGGAGGCGAGTTCGCTGTTCAGCGCATTGCCCGTCAATTGCTGCAGCGTACCGCCCATGGTGGTGATGTAGGCATAAAGGAGGATGCCGCCGACAAAATATACGGCGAGGTTGTTGATGATATTGATCTGCGGGCCAAGCACATCGCGGGTGACGGTATTAAACGACGCGCGCAGGTCGTAGTGCTTGTAGGCTTCAAGCAGCAGCCAGCCGGAGAGCGTCATCATCAGCATGGTGAGGACGATAGCGGCGGTAGCCCACAACGACCAGGCACCGGCACCGGCAAGCGGCAGGGCGAGCATCCCCGCGCCGACGCAGACCCCGGCGATGATGCAGGCACCGCCGATAAGGGAAGGTTGTTTGTTCATGAAGATTCCTGTGGTTGAGAGGGGACGGGGATAATGCCGCGTTGACCGGGGTTGCGCAAGGCGGAACCTGTGTTTGTCCCGCTTGAGGGGGGTAAATACGGGCCCGCCAAGCGGCGTAATTACTGGGTCCGCCAAGCGGCGTGGTTACTGGGCCCGTCAAGCGGCGTGGTTACTGGGTCCGTCAAGCGGCGTGGTTACTGGGCCTGTCAAGCGGCGTGGTTACTGGGTTTGCCAAGCGGCGTGGTTACTGGGTTTGCCAAGC
>CAURDG010000223.1:0-2660 GCA_963523555.1 uncultured Cardiobacterium sp. | reverse complement strand
CGAGGACGATGCCGCTGTCGCGCGAGAGAACGTGGGCAATTTTGCGCGCGCCCCAGGCGGGATGGTCATCGCGCGTGGCGAGGATACGGGCTTCCTGGGCCTGCGGAGTGCGCTTGGGGCTTGTTCTTCGGACGGCGGGAGCGGTCGTCCATATCGTCGCGGTTGAGCCATTTGTAGATGGTTTTACGGCTGACGCCGAAGCGGCGGGCAAGCTCGCTGATGTTGGCGCCGGGCTTGCGGGCGAGGGTAACGAGTTCTATGCGTTGTTCTTTCACGGTTTGGGTTCTCCAGGGCATGGGGTTCTTCGTCGGTTGGGACGGGGTAAGTGTTACCCATCTCTTCGCACATGTATTACCCATGTGTCCGGTCCATACAAAGCGGGTGGAGGCATTAGGTGGCTGCTTGGCGGCCCCAGCCTTGACGTCGCTTGGTGCATTTTTGCTGGCACCGCCATGCTACGAAGGAAGAAGAAGGTAGAGACGTTGCCTGTAACGTCTCAAGAATAAAAGGTGAAGCGACATAATCTAGCAACCACGCCGCTTGGCGAGCGTAGGGCGGGCTTCAGCCCGCCGCAACAGCACTGCTTCATCTTCATCATGATGGGCTGAAGCCAATCATGTGCGAACCCCAGTATTTACACCGCTTGGCGGCATTCCACCCACAGGGCGGGCTTTCTTATCGAAGCGGGTAGGGCGGGGGTAGGGGGACAGTAACGCCTAAACCTCTCAGCAGGTGAACACAGCGGCGGGAAGGTCTATGATTGCCACCTTTTCCGACCGAGCGCTCTCCATGACCACTCCCCGCTTCTTCCAGTCTGCCGCCATTTACACCGACCGCCGCGCCATCAGCCTCTTTTTCCTCGGCTTTGCCGCTGGCCTCCCGTTTCTCCTTATCTTTTCCAGCCTCTCTATCTGGCTGAATGAAGCGGGCGTCGATCGTGGCACGGTCACCCGTTTCAGCTGGGCGGCGCTCGCCTATTCCTGCAAGTTCATCTGGTCGCCGCTGGTCGATACCTTGCCGCTGCCGCTCTTGACCCGCCGTCTCGGGCGACGCCGGGCTTGGCTCGCGGCCGCGCAGTGCGTCGTCATCGCTGCCATCTGCCTGATGGCGCTCATCAATCCCGCCGATAGTGAAGCGCTGTCGCTGATGGCGCTCGCCGCTGTCCTCCTCGGTTTTTCGGCGGCGACGCAGGATATTGTGATTGACGCCTACCGCATCGAAGCGGCGGCGGGCGACAGCGCGATGCAGGCGGCAATGGCAGCGACCTACACGGCGGGCTACCGCTGCGGCATGATTGTCTCCGGTGCGGGGGCGTTGTTGCTGGCGACCTGGTTCGGCTCGACCATGCAGCATTACGATTACGCCGCCTGGCGGGCGACGTATTTCTGCATGGCGGCGGTGATGGGTATCGGCCTCGCCACGACGTTGATATTGCGTGAACCGCCGACCTCCGGCGGTGTGAACACGCTGCGTCCCGTCGCCGATAATCTGCGCCTGCTTGCGCTCTTTGCCGTTGCTGTCGTCGTGCTGATTGCCGTTTACCGCCTGCTCAGCGGTCTGCCCGCCGCCAGCAGCGTCCTCGGCGGTTTTTTGCGCGAGAGCCTGCGTCTTACTGGGGGACTGGCGGCAGCGGCTTTGGTCGGCACGGTGTGCGTGCGTGCGGGGCTGGTCAGCCGTGAGCTGGCGTGGCAAACGTGGCTGGAACCCGTCGCCGACTTTTTCCGCCGCTATGGGCGCGTGGCGGTGTTGCTCCTGGCGCTCATCGGCCTTTACCGTAGCACGGATATTGTTTCCGGTGCCATCAGCAACGTGTTCTACCAGGACTTGGGCTACAGCAAAACGGAAATCGCCAGTGCGGTGAAGGTTTTTGGCGTGGTGATGACGCTGGTAGGCGGTTTCCTCGGCGGGATGCTGGCGCAGCGCTACGCGCTGATGCGGATGATGATGCTCGGCGCGCTATTCACCGTCGGCACCAATCTGCTTTTCATTCTGCTGGCTTGGTACGGCGACAAATCGCTGCTTGCCACCGTGCAGGGTTTGCCCGCGTTACCGCCGCTGGAAGGGGTGATCCACGCCGTGCAGGCGGGTGTCGCCACCGCTTTCCGCAGTCATAACTGGCTGCTCTACGGTGTGGTTGGCTTCGACAATCTCGCGGCGGGGCTGGCCAGCTCGATCTTCGTCGCCTTCCTGTCGTCGCTGACCAGTATCCGCTTCACCGCTGTGCAGTACGCCATTTTCAGTTCGCTGATGACGCTCCTGCCGAAAACGCTTGGCGGCTACTCCGGCAGCATCGTCACTGCCGTTGGCTATCCCGCCTTTTTCATGATTACCTCGCTTATCGGCGTGCCGGTGCTGCTGCTCGTGTATTGGGCAGAGCGACGCCTGCGCCCGTGATGCGTATGGGTTTCGGCGGGGCGCAGCTATACAATAGCTGCCCCCTTTATTCCTTCGCTTGCCCATGAATCCCATCCGCCGTCTGCGGCTTGACCCTTTCCTCATGATGATTCTGCTGATGGTGCTCGCCGCGACCATCGTCCCCGCACAAGGCATCGGCGAGACCTTCTTCAAGCACCTCACTACTGCCGCCATCGCACTGCTGTTTTTTATGCACGGCGCCAAGCTCTCGCGCGAGGCCATTCTTGCCGGCGTTGGCCACTGGC
>CAURDG010000222.1:0-2677 GCA_963523555.1 uncultured Cardiobacterium sp. | reverse complement strand
GGACGCGAAGCGGGACTTTGTATTTGCCGGCAAATTCGACCGAGCGGATTTGCAGGACTTTTGAGCCGAGGCTCGCCATTTCCAGCATTTCTTCAAAGGTGATGCGGTCAAGTTTGCGGGCTTTCGGTTCGACGCGCGGGTCGGTGGTATAGACACCGTCCACGTCGGTGTAAATCTGGCATTCGTCGGCATGCAGCGCAGCGGCGAGGGCAACGGCGGTGGTGTCGGAGCCGCCCCGTCCCAGGGTGGTAATGTTGCCGCGTTCGTCCACGCCCTGGAAGCCGGCGACGATGACGATTTTCCCCGCTTGCAGGTCGCGCTTGATGTTGTCGCTATCGATGCCTTTGATGCGCGCTTTCATATGGGCGCTATCGGTAAGGATTTTGACTTGGGCGCCGGTGTAGGACACGGCCGGAACGCCGCGTTTTTCGATGGCAATGGCTAGCAGGGCGATGCTGACTTGTTCGCCGGTGGACATGATGACGTCCATTTCACGCGGGCTGGGGCGCGGCGTAATGTCGTGCGCAAGTGCGATCAGGCGGTTGGTTTCGCCGCTCATCGCAGAGACGGCGACAACGAGGTCATTGCCCGCTTTTTGTGCGGCGATGCATTTTTCGGCAACGTGTTCGATGCGCTCAATCGAGCCCATCGAGGTGCCGCCGTATTTTTGGACGATTAGTGCCATGTGGTTTCCTCTATGTGTTGTCGGGCAGGGCGTCTGCCAGTGCCGCGAGAGCTGCGGGCAGTCCTGCGGGGGTTTTGCCGCCTGCCTGGGCAAAGTCAGGGCGGCCACCGCCTTTACCGCCGATATGGGTGGCAAGTTCGCGGATGATGTTGCCGGCGTGCAGGGCTTTTGCCGTTTTGTTGACGCTGACAATCAGGCGGGCGGTATCGCCGTCCGCACTGCCGATGACGACGACGTCCGCGCCATGGCGGTCGCGCAGCTGGTCAGCGGTGTCGCGCAGGGTAGCGTTATCGAGGCCATCGCGTTGCAGGGCAAGGGTTTTCCAGCCCTTGACGGTCTTCACGTCGATGCTGCCACCATCGCCGCCCTGTGCCAGCTGGCGTTTCAGGGTCTGGATGTCTTTTTCTTGTGCTTTCAGCTGTTGTTGCAGAGCGGCGATGCGTTCCGGCAGGTGTTCGCCGTCGGTTTTCAGCAGGGCGGCGCTTTCTGCGAGCAGGGCGTCGCTGTGCGCAAGGTGTTCCAGTGCAGCCAGGCCGCAGACGACTTCGATGCGGCGCACCCCGGCCGAGACGGCCCCTTGCGAGACGACTTTGGCGATGCCGATTTCACCCAGGCGGGCGACATGCGTCCCGCCGCAGAGTTCGATGGAGAAGCCATCTTCGCCCATGCTGACGACGCGCACCACGTCACCGTATTTTTCGCCGAAAAGTGCCATTGCCCCTTTTTTCTGCGCGTCGTCACGGCTCATTTGTTCGATGGTCACCGGGGCGTTGCGCAGGATTTGCGCGTTCATCATGGTTTCGACGTGGGCGATTTCGTCGGCACTGAGTGGTTTGTCGTGCGAGAAGTCGAATCGGGTGCGGCGTTCGTCCACCAGCGAGCCTTTTTGCTGAACGTGGGTGCCGAGGGTGCTGCGCAGGGCTTTGTGCAGCAGGTGGGTGGCGGAATGGTGCCGCTTGATGGCGGCACGGCGGTCCACGTCGATTTGGGTTTCTGCCGCTTCGCCGCTGGTCACACTGCCTTCGACGACGTGGCCGAAGTGCAGGAAGGCATCGCCCTGTTTCTGCGTGTCTGCGACGGCGAAGATGCCGTTTGCGGTGCGGATGGTGCCGGTGTCGCCGACTTGTCCGCCGGATTCGCCGTAGAACGGGGTGCGGTCAAGGACGATGACGCCGTGTTCGCCGCCGAGCAGGCGGTTGACCGCTGCGCCGTCGGCGAAGATTTGCATGATTTGCGCGGTGCCGTGGTCGTGTTCGTAGCCTTCAAAGGCGGTTTTGCCGCTGACATCGAGTTTCTGCGCGGCATCGAATTTGCCGGCGGCTTTGGCGCGCTCGCGTTGCGCTGCCATTTCCCGCTCAAAGCCGTCGCTGTCGAGTTCGATGCCGAGTTCGCGCGCCATGTCGGCGGTGAGATCGTAGGGGAAGCCGTAGGTGTCATAGAGTTTGAAGATGACTTCGCCGGGGATGATCAGCTTGCTGTTTGCAAGGTTGTCGTTCAGATATCGTTCCAGCGCGGTGATGTAGGGGGCGACTTCAGAATCGCTGAATTTGGATTCGTCGCCCAGCACGTCTTCCATATCGATGGTTTTCGTCTTGCCCTGCGGGGTACGCAGCAGGATTTGTTTGCGGTTCGCCGTTTGCAGGGCGCTAACGTTGAAGGGTTTGCCGTCAGCAGTGTGCAGTTCGATGGTTTTTTGCGGTCCGTCCAGCGGCAGGAGGGATTCGAGTTTGAGGAATTTCAGGCCGTGCAGCACTTTGTGGAAGACGTTCATGCCGGTATCCAGCGTTTGCGCAAAGCGCTCTTCTTCCCGCTTGACGGCTTCGGTGATGCGCGCTTCGGCTTCGACGATTTCCGGATAGGCCTCGCCCATTTCCGCCACGAGCGGTGCGACAAGTTTGTAGAAGAACGGTTGGTTCTGCCCCAGTTTGTAGCCATGACGGATGGCGCGGCGCATGATGCGGCGCAGGACGTAGCCGCGCCCTTCGTTGCCGG
>CAURDG010000221.1:0-2683 GCA_963523555.1 uncultured Cardiobacterium sp. | reverse complement strand
GCCCTCAAACCGGCGCGCTACGCTACCCTGCCGGACCGTATCGAAACCGGCACCCACCTCATTGCTGCCGCTATCACCGGCGGCGACATCACCACGCGCCACACCCGCCCCGACCTGCTCGAAGCCGTCCTCGAAAAACTCGAAGCGGCAGGCGCGGAAATCACGCGCGGCGACGACCATATCCGGCTCGTACAACGCGGGCGCCCACGCGCTGTCAGCATCCGCACCGCGCCGTTCCCCGCTTTCCCCACCGACATGCAGGCGCAGTTCATGGCGCTGAATACCATCGCCCAGGGCACCGCGACCATCATCGAAACCATCTTTGAAAACCGCTTCATGCACGTCCCCGAATTAGCGCGCATGGGCGCAGACATCACCATCGAAGGCCACACCGCCACCGTGCACGGCGTGGAAAAACTGAGTGGCGCACCGGTGATGGCGACTGACCTGCGCGCCAGTGCCTGCCTTGTCCTCGCCGCCCTGGCCGCTGAAGGCGAAAGCACCATTGACCGCATCTACCACCTCGACCGGGGCTACGACGCCATCGAAAAAAAACTGAGCGCGCTCGGCGCCGACATCTGCCGCATCCGCGCCGCAGAATAAAGCGCCAAGCGGGACAACCGCGCCATTCAGCACACACCAAACATGCATCGCGACGAACTACACACCTACCTCAACGACTACCTGCAAAGTAGCCGTTACCGCGACTACGCACCCAACGGCATCCAAATCGAAGGCAAAACGGAAATCCGGCGCATCACTACCGCCGTTACCGCCTCGCAAGCAGCTATTGAAGCCGCCATCGCCCAACAGGCGGATGCCCTGCTCGTCCACCACGGTTACTTCTGGAAAGGCGAAGCGCCTGCCATTACCGGCATCAAAAAACAGCGCATCGCCGACCTCCTCGCGCATGACATCAACCTCATCGCCTACCACCTGCCGCTTGACCAGCACGCAGATCTTGGCAACAACGCCCTCTTTGCCCGCCATTTCGACTGCGAAACCGTGTGGCAATCTGTCGCCGAACCGCTCATTTGGCATGCCCGCATCCGCCCAACCACGCTGCCTGCCCTGCTTGACCGCCTGGCACACGACCTCGACCGCCTCCCGCTTGCCGTCGGCGAAAACACAGGCGAACTCACCCATATCGCCTGGTGTACCGGCGCGGCACAAGACTACCTGCAACAAGCAGCGGCAGAAGGCGCGCAAGCCTACATCAGCGGTGAATACGCCGAACGCAGCTACCACGAAGCGCGCGAAAGCGGCTGCACCTACATCAGCTGCGGGCATCATGCGAGCGAACGCGCGGGCATCCGTGCCCTCGGCGAACACCTCGCCACTACCTTCGGTCTCGACGTCGCTTATTACGACGAGCCCAATCCGTTTTAAATACCTTGACTGACCAGATTTAGAGGCGCCAAGCGGGATAAACGCTGGGCTCCTGGACAGCCGCCAAGCGAGATAAACACTGGGCTCCTGGACAGCCGCCAAGCGGGATAAACACTGGCCTCCTGGACAGCCGTCAAGCGGGATAAACGCTGGGCTCCTGGACAGCCGCCAAGCGGGATAAACGCTGGGGTTTTGAGGCTTACTAAGCAAAACCTCTTCCGTGTCGTGTCAGAGACAAAAAACCGCCACCGGAGCCGGTGGCGGTTTTTTGTTGAAAGGAAATTAACTCAGCGCCTTGAAGACGACGGCGGCGAGAACGCCACCGGCGCAGGGGCCGAGAACGGGTACCCAGCTGTATGCCCAGTCCGGGTCGGTACGCAGCGGTACACAAGCGAGCACGATACGCGGGCCAAGGTCCCGTGCCGGGTTGATGGCATAACCGGTGGTTGCGCCGAGGCTGAGGCCGATAGCCCACACTGTGATGGCAACCGGCAGGGCACCGATGGAGCCGAGGCCGACCGGGGTGGCGGCGGTTTCGCCGGGCAGGGTGAGGCTCGCACCCGCAATATAGAAGATAGTGAGCATGAGCACGAAGGTACCCACCAGCTCGTTAATGAAGTTGATCGGATAGTTGCGCATGGCAGGGTAGGTGCAGAAGCAGGCGCGTTTGGCGTCTTCGTCGAGGGTGACGGCGAAGTGGTCAAGGTAGTGTATCCACACGAGCAGTGCGCCGATGATGGCACCGAGGAACTGGCCACCGATGTAGGGGGCGACGAGATCCCAGCCGATGTTGCCGTTCACGGCAAAGGCGAGAGTAACGGCGGGGTTGATGTGCGCGCCGCTGCCAAGTGCGGTTGCAGCGATAACACCAACATACACGGCGAATGCCCAAGCGGTGGTAATGACCATCCAGCCTGCCGGGCCGGATTTGGTGTTTTTCAGACAGCAGGCAGCGACGACGCCGTTACCGAGCAGGATGAGCAGCGCGGTGCCGATGGTTTCTGCGATAAAGATATTCATATTTAGGTCTCCTATTCTTCAATCCAGTTGCGGGCGGCTTTCACCGCTTTGTGCCAGTAGTGCAGCTTTTCTTTGACGCGTTCCGGCTCAAGCTGCGGGGTGAACGTTCTATCGATTTTCCATTGCTTGCGGATGTTGTCGATATCCGCCCAGTAGCCGACGGCAAGCCCTGCGAGGTAGGCAGCGCCAAGGGCGGTGGTTTCGACGGTTTTCGGACGAACGATGTTGAAGCCGAAGATGTCCGCCTGGGTCTGCATGAGGTAGTCGCTCTTGC
>CAURDG010000220.1:0-2696 GCA_963523555.1 uncultured Cardiobacterium sp. | reverse complement strand
GCAGCCCGGTGTTGACGGCTTCAATCGGCTCGCCGCGCATGGAGCCGGAGGTGTCAATGCAGATATAAGTGAGCAGGCGTCGTGACATGGAGTTTCCTTATGGGTTGGCCGGGGAAAGTCGGTAGTGTCGCACGTTGGCCGGTGCTTTTCACGCGCCAGCCATACGCCCCACTAAACACCAGTCCTGTGGTGAGAGAAAATATTCATGCCATGAAGATGGATAGATAGTCCTGAACAGGCGGAATAAACACCAGCACCACGCCAAGCGGCGAAAATACCGGCTCCGCAATCCTGCCATATGCCATCATGCTGCTTGTCCCCCATCCACTGACTACCATGCAAGAACTCGCCCACTACCTCGCCGCCCGGCACGGTTGCCCCGCTTATGGCGACAGCCTCGCCGCCCTCCTCACCGCCCTGCAAAACGCACACGACAACGGCGACACCCTGACCATCCTCGACGATAACGCCGCACAAAAAGCCCCGCTCCCGGCAGAGAGCAGCGCCAAAGAAGCCCCACCCCCCATCACCGCCGCCATCCTTGCAACCCTCGCCGCGCATGGCCTCATCGGTGACGGCAGCCAACCCACGCCGCTGGTGCGCCGCGGCGACCGCCTTTGGTACTACCGCAACTACCAGCACGAAGCCCGCCTCGCCGCTGCCATCCACGCGCGCCTTGCCACAGGCGGACAAAATGCCGAAGCAGCAGCACCCGCCGCCGACCCCAACCTGCGCCCGGAACAACAGCAGGCCGTCGCCCTCGCCCGGCGCCACCGCCTTACCCTCATCAACGGCGGCCCCGGCACTGGCAAAACCCATACCCTTGCCCACCTCATCGCCGCCGAACTGCACGAACACCCCGCACGCCGCATTGCCCTTGCCGCGCCGACCGGCAAAGCGGCAAACCGCATGGAAGAAAGCCTGGCGCGCGCCACCGCCGCACTTCCTGTCGCCGCGCAAGAAGCCGTCCGCCGCGCCACTGGCCGCGCCCGCACCCTGCACCGCCTGCTCGGCATCGGCACAAACGGCGTTCCCCAATACCACGCCGCGCGCCACCTGCCCTACGACGACATCATCATCGACGAAGCCTCCATGCTCCCGCTCGAACTCGCCGCCGCCCTCTTTGCCGCCACCGCCCCTGACACCCGCCTCATCCTCCTCGGCGACGCCGACCAGCTCGCCGCCGTCGAACCCGGCGCCATCCTGCACGACCTCAGCCACCACCCCGCCCTGCAAGCACACCGCATCACCCTGCACGAAAGCGCGCGTTTCACCGCCGACAGCGGCATCGGCCAGCTTGCCGCCATCCTCGGCAGCGGCGAGACACGCGGAGCGCGCCTTATTGCTGCGCTCGAAGCGATGACGGCAGATTTCCCCCCTTCCCGCCACGGCGAAGCACAACAGCACGACACACCGCAAAAAACGCCCCCTCTCCCGCTTGCGGGGGAGGGCCGGGGTGGAGGTGTCCCGCACAGCGGGATGACGACAAGCAAAACCAACCACAGTGCACAGACACCCGCCATCCACTGGCAGCCTACGCCCAGCGCCGATACCTACCGCGACCTCCTTGCGCCCTACGGCGACTACCTCGCCCTGCTGCAAAACCCCGCTGCCGATCCGGAAACACTGCTCGCCGCCTACGACCAGTACCGCATCCTTTGCGCGGGACACCACGGCGCGCTCGGCACAGCGCGCATTAACGCCGCCCTGCGCCTCCTGCACCAGCGCGCACACCACCTCGACACCACGCACAACCACTACCACGGCCTGCCGCTGATGATCCTCGCCAACGACCACCGCCAGCAACTCTACAACGGCGATACCGGCATCTGCCTCGACAGCCCGCACGGCCTGCAACTGCACCTGCCCGACCGCGAGGCCGTGCCGCTCGCCCGCCTCAATCCGGCAAACCTCGCCGACGCCTACGCCCTCACCATCCACAAATCGCAAGGCTCCGAATATGCGCGCGTGGCGCTGGCCCTGGACGCGCACAGCGAACGCCTGCTCAGTCGCGAACTGCTCTACACCGGCATCACCCGCAGCAAAGGCGCGCTTGACCTCTACGCCGATGCCGCAACCCTCAGCCACGCCGCCGACACCCCGACCCAACGCAGCACCGGCCTCGCTTGGCACCTCAGCCGCCAGGAAGCGTAAATGCGGGCCTCACCAACAGGATAAATGCCCGTCTGCTGTAGAGACGTTGCCTGCAACGTCTCCATCCCAACGATCAGCCTGTACCAAACCCCGTCAAGCGGGGTAGTTACTGGACCCGCTAAGCGGGGTAGTTACTGGATCCGCTAAGCGGGATAAACACGCTGGGTTTGTGGGAAGGGTAGGGCGCCAAGCGGGATAAACGCTGGTTTTGTGGGAAGGGTAGGGCGCCAAGCGGGATAAACGCTGGGTTTGTGGGAAGGGTAGGGCGCCAAGCGGGATAAAAACTGGGGTTGTGGGCAGCTGCCAAGCGGGATAAACACTGGGCTCGTGGCAAGCCGCCAAGCGGGATAAAACCTGGGTTCTCGGCGAGCCGCCAAGCGGGATAAAACCTGGGCTCGTGGTAAGCCGCCAAGCGGGATAAAACCTGGGCTCGTGGTAAGCCACCAAGCGGGATAAAACCTAGGGTTGTGGGCAGTCGCCAAGCGGAATAACCACGGGCTTCTTGTTTTTTGAGACGTTGCAGGCAACGTCTCTACGTTTTC
>CAURDG010000219.1:0-2737 GCA_963523555.1 uncultured Cardiobacterium sp. | reverse complement strand
GGCAACCAGACCATGAAAATCGAATGGAAAGCGCCGCAGAGCGGGCTGAAGCGCGTCTCCCATTTCGTCCATGCCCTTGCACGGGTACACCGCGATTATATCGGCGGCGGCATCAAATGCGACGATGACACCTGCCGCGAGCAATGGCGCATCCTGCTAGGTGCCTGCCGCCGCCCCATGCCGGATTGCGACCAATATATTTTCAACGAAGACGACACTCCCGCCCGCCACATCAACATCCTCTACAAGGGGCGCGGCTGGGCAATGGATATTCTTGACGGTAAAGGCGGCATTGCCAGCCCGGCACAAATTGAAAATACCCTCTACCAGCTCATCCATGACGACGCGGAAGCCCCTGACCTGCCCTTTGCCGCGCCAAGCGTCTTCCCGAACGAACAGGCACGCGAAATCCGCGCCCAGCTCAACAGCCGTAGCGAAAATGCCGCCATCTGGCAGAGCATCGAAAAATCCCTCTTTATCCTGAGCCTTGACGACGCGCACATCATTGACGACGAAGACGCGCTGAACGACGCCGCCTTTTCTGACGGCAGCGCCTTCTGGGCCTACAAGCCGCTCAACTACCGCTGCAACCTCATCGACGACCGCTACTTCCTGCACAGCGAAAGCAGCTGGATTGATGCCGCCACCCTTGCCGACATCCTCGCGCTTGCGCAGAAAAACCAGCACGACGGCAAAATCCAGCGCAAAAACACTCTGCCGGATGACCTCAACCTCGCCCCGCTGGACTGGCAAATCGACAAACACGAAACCAAAGAACAGGACAGCGGCACCCACAAACTCATCAAAGAAGCGCTGGCCGAATACCGCCACCACGCCGAAAGCTACACCACCGGCATCTATGATCTCTACCTCAACGATCAGGAACAACACCTGCTCAAACACAACGACCCCGACGCGCTGATGCAAATTGCCCTGCAATACGCCCAATACAAAGTGCACAAAACCATACGCAGCAGCCGCGAAAACATCGACATGCGGCACTACATCAACGGGCGCAAATGCTACATGCAGACTGTGACCGACACCTCGAAGCGGGCCGCAACCGCCATCTACGATCTTGCCGACAGCGACAGCATCCAGCTGCTCATTGAGGCCTACAGCGAAGAACACCTAGCGCGTAAAACGCACTGTCTGCGCGGTGATGATGTATATGGCCACCTGCTTGGCCTGGAAAGCATCGCCCGCGAACAGAAGCAGGACATTCCCGCCTTCTTTACCGACCCTGGCTACCTCACCCTCACGCAAAACTACATCTCGACCATCAGCCTCGGCTGCCACGGCATCCTCAGCTACATCGCCTTCACCGCCGGCAGGGCAGAAAACATCGCCATCAACTACACCTACAACCGCAACAACATCAACCTCGTCCTCACCCACCCGCGCAACCGCACGCGGGAAATGCAGAAATTTGCCACGGCGGTGCAGGCGGGCATTAAGCAACTGCTGCGTATTCTCGCGCTGACAGAGATAGAGCACGACGGATAAACACACAAAGCCGCTTATGGAAACCCTGCCGCCGGCGGTCAGCCGGATGAATCTCGAACACCTGAAAACCTTTCACTACGTCGCGCAAAGCGGCAGTTTTACCCGGGCGGCGCAATTGCTATTCCTCACCCAGCCCGCTGTCAGCCAGCAAATGCAGGGACTGGAAAATGCGCTGCACGTCGCGCTCTTTGACCGCTCGCGCCGCTCTATCGCCCTGACCGCCGAGGGCGAAGTGCTTTATGGCTATACCCGCCGCCTCTTTGGCCTTTTCGATGAAATCGGCCAGGTCTTTCAGGATCTCAGCTTGTTGCAGGCGGGCACGCTCACCCTCGCCGCCTCGGCGGTGATGGGCAGCTACTATCTGCCGCCGCTGCTGCGCCGCTTCCATAAGCGATTCCCGCAAATCCGCTTCAATATCCGCATCGGCAATTCCGGACAAGTATTCGACTGGGTGGCAGGGCAGGAAGCAGAGCTGGGCTTTGCCGGCCGCACGCGCCGCCCGGCGCAGGTCGAACAGACCCTGCTCTACCGCGAACCGTATGTGGTGGTGACAGCGGCGGGCTCGCCGCTGCTGGATGTGCACCGCCCGCTGCGTCTTGACGAATTTTTGCAGGCGAGCGTGGTCGTGCGCGAGAAAGGCACACGTACCCGCGCCAAAATTGAGGAATGGGTGAGGAAGCAAGGCGGCAAACGCGCATCGACTGCGCCGCTGATTACCGTCGGCAGCCTGGAAGCGGCACGAGATCTGGTCGCAGCGGGCTTCGGCGCGGCGGCGCTGCCGCGCCTCGCGGTTACCGACGCCCTGGCGCGTGGCACGCTGGTGGCGCTGGCGGTGGAAAATTTTGCCCTGAATGCCGATTACTACCTGCTCCGTCCCCGACAGCGCAAACTCTCGCCCGCTGCCATGCAGTTCTTGCACGCCTTGCCGCCGCTGGCGGAATAAATCCTGGTTTTTTATCCCCCCCTTCCGGCCTTCGGCCACCTTCCCGGGTACCCATGAAAAAAATGCGAGCATTTTTTTCATGGGAGCCCCGTCCCCCGCAAGCGGAGGAGGGATTTTTCCGTGCAAAATTTGGGATTGGGCAGCACGTCAAGCGGGATAAAACCTGGGCTTACCACCAAGCGGCGTCAATACTGGCCCCGCCAAGCGGTGTCGTTACTGGGCCCGCCAAGCAGCGTCATTACTGGATTCACCAAGCGGCGTAAATGCTGGGCCCGCCAAGCGGCGTCA
>CAURDG010000218.1:0-2742 GCA_963523555.1 uncultured Cardiobacterium sp. | reverse complement strand
GCTGGGTTCTGGGACGGCTGCCAAGCGGGATGGTTGCTGGGTTCTGGGGTGGCCGCCAAGCGAGGTAAAACGGGGTGGCGGGTTTGCGCGGGTGGCGTTAGGGCAGTTTTTCCGCTGCCTCACTGAGGCGTTTCGGCGAGACTTTGAGGGTGCTGCCGATTTCCTGGGCGTAGGTCTGGATGCGGTAGGCTTCGAGCAGGCGGTGGTATTCCTGTATGGCGGCGTGGTGCGCGGCAGGGAGGCCGCGCGGGGTTTCCTGGTAGGGGTGGGCGATGCCAGCTTTTTGCATGGCTTGTTGCAGGCGGGTTTCCCACGGCGCGAGGTCTTGTTGGCGTTGCAGGTCTTTGAGCGGGTCGAGGCGGCTTTTTTCCAGGCGTTTTTGCGTGGCGAGCAGGGCGCGTTCGATGCTGTCCAGTTCGGCAGTCGGGGTGTCGCGGATGAATTCGGGGTAGATGAGACGGGCGAGGTGTTGTTCGATGTCGTCACGAATGGCGGGTTGTTTGTGTTTGCCCAGTTGTTGTTTGGCGTCGCTGTAGGCGGCGAGGATGCGGGTGAGTTGGGCGGCAAGCTGGTTCGCGGCGGGGATGAGTTCGGCCTCGCCGCGCGCGAGGGCTGCTTCAAAGGCTGCGCGGCTGCGCGGTACGCCGTTGGCGAAGCAGATGTGTTCGAGCAGGCGGGCGGTGATGTCGTCGGCGAGGGTGCTGTCGCTGCCGATTTTGCGGTAGTGCAGCGCCATTTGGGTGTAGCCGGGCAGGTTTTTGCGCAGGTATTTGAGTTTGTTTTGGAGTTTGTCGGCGAGCAGGCTGTGTACGCCGGCGCGGTGCGCGGCGTCGGCCCGCTGCGGGTCGTCGTGCAGGCGCAGGCGGCGTTCGCCGTTTTCGAGGGTGAGGGCGGGGTAGCCGGTGATGCCGTTCGGCAGGGTTTCTTGTGCGGGCAGTTCGTCCCAATGCCAGTCGTTGACGGGCTGGTCGTCGCCGTAGCGGCTATGGCTGCGGCGGCGGAATTGGGCGGCGGCGCTGTCGCTGTACTGCGCTTGTAGGGCGGCAAGGTCGCGGC
The DNA here is from genome assembly GCA_963523555.1 of uncultured Cardiobacterium sp. Classification (GTDB taxonomy): domain Bacteria; phylum Pseudomonadota; class Gammaproteobacteria; order Cardiobacteriales; family Cardiobacteriaceae; genus Cardiobacterium. The sequence continues at coordinate 1,686 of CAURDG010000218.1, read as the reverse complement.
TTTCGGCAATGGTCTGGTTTTTGCTGTCAAGCAGGCGGTAGTTCATGCGGTGGTGGTCGTCGATGTTGAGGTTCTCGAAGGCGTCCAGCGGGATGTTAGTACCTTTGATGGTGTGGATGGTGTCGCGGATGGCGGGCATGAGCGGGGCGTCGGGGGTGTCCTGGATGCGCGCGGTGATGGCGGTGGCGATGGTGGGGATGGGCACGAGTTGGCGTCGCCATTGTTTGGGCAGGGCACGCAGGATGGCTTCGATTTTGGCAGGCAGCATGGCGGGGACGAGGCGTTCGTAGTCGGCGGCGTTGAGCGCGTTCAGGGCGGGGAGTGGCACGCAGAGGGTGACGCCGTCGGCGCTGCCGCCCGGTTCGAAGTGGTATTCGAGGCGCAGTTTTTGGCCGTGGTGGGTGAGGCTTTCCGGGTAGTCGGCGTCACTGGGGGTGTCGTCCACCAGCAGCAGGTCGGCCTCAGTCATGGTGAGCGCCGCTTCGCCGTGCTGTTTGAGCCATTGTTCGAGGGTGACGGTGCTGTGTATGTTTTCGGGCAGGCGGGCGTGGTACCAGGCGGCTTGTTGGGCTTCGTCCGCCAGGATGCCCCGGCTGCGGGTTTTGTGTTCGCGTTCTTCGAGGGTTTCGATGAGGGCGCGGTTTTTGGCGATGACGCCGCTTTTGGTGTGGATGTCGCCGGGGACGAGGGCATCCTGGATGAAGATGTCGTGGGCAAGCGCCGGATCGTGGCGGGCGTAGGGGACGTTGCGTCCGGCGACGATGGGCAGGCCGTAGAGCAGGGTGGTTTGGGTGGCCAGCACGTTGCCGGCTTTTTTGCTCCAATGGGGGTTGGTGTAGGTGTGTTTGACGAGGTGGGCGGCGATGTGTTCGAGGTCGGCCAGCTGGATGGGGGCGCAGGTGCGCGCGTAGGTGCGCTGGGTTTCGACGACGCTGGCGGCCATGATGGCTTGCGGCGGTTTTTTGGCGAGTACGGAGGCAGGGTAGATGCTGTAGCGGGCGTGGCGCGGGCGCAGGTAGTCGCGGGTTTGTTCGTCCCAGAGGCCGACTTGGTCGAGGAAGCCGGTGAGCAGGGCGCGGTGCAGGGTGTCAAGCTGCGGGTTGTCGTAGGCGAGGCGGCCTTTGGCGCCATCTGGCAGGTCGTTTTGTGGTGCGGAGGGGGCTACGGCATCAAGGTGCAGTTTTTGTTCGCGCAGGTCGCGGATGAGCTGGTTGGCGAGTTCGCGCCATTCGCGCATGCGTTGTGCGTTCAGGTAGTAGTTTTTGCACCAGGCGCGCAGGCGGTTGTTGCTGGCGGTGCGGCGTTCGCGCTGGTAGGCGGCGAAGAGGTTGAGCAGGGTTTGGTAGTCGCTGGTTTTGTCGGCGAATTCGCCCTGTTTTTGGTCGGCGCGCGCTTCTTGGCCGTAGGGGCGTTCGCGCGGGTCCTGGATGGAGAGGGCGGCGATGAGGATGACGGCGTCTTGCAGGCAGCCGGTTTTTTCGGCGGCGTAGATGATGCGCGCGAAGCGGGGGTCAACCGGCAGGTGCGCCATTTGTCGCCCAAGCGGGGTGAGGCGGCGCGCTTCGTTGGTGGCGCCCAGTTCGAAGAGCAGGCGGTAGCCGTCGTTGATTTGCCGCGCGTCAGGCGGGTCAACGAAGGGGAAGGCGGCGATGTCGCCCAGTTTGAGGACGAGCATTTGCAGGATGA
>CAURDG010000217.1:0-2768 GCA_963523555.1 uncultured Cardiobacterium sp. | reverse complement strand
TCTTGAAAGGCCGCCAAGCGGGATAAATGCTGGGCTCTTGAAAGGCCGCCAAGCGGGATAAATGCTGGATTTTTACTGATAGTCACAAAGAATGTCCCTCGCTGGGCATTTTTGTTGGGCGGCTAGCGTTTATCCCGCTTGGCGGGCCCAGTAACTACGCCGCTTGGCGAAATGCCGTCGTGTGCGCAGGGGATTGGCATAAGCCGCCGCGCGCGCTTGTGTCGGCATAGAGCAGCTCGCATAATTCCGCGCATCTTTCATGCCACCCCAAAGCGCCCATGCCCCACTTCACCCCCGATCTCGACGACCCGCACACTCTGGTCTGGTACGGGCACACGCCTTCAACCTTGCCTTTTCCCTGGCTATTCAGCCAGTGCTGGCTGGGTATCAGCATTATCCTCGTTAGCTTCACTTTTGACCTGGACGGGCGCGGTGTACGCGTTGCGGCGCTATCCACCTATCTCTGGCTGTGGTTGCCATTGTGGCTGGCGGCGGGGGTTGGCGGCTTTTTTCTCGACGCCCGGCGCAAGCGCATGAAAGACGCACCCTGTCTCATTTGCGACCCGCAGGGGCTAACCATCTATGACAGCGAGCAGCATACTGTCCACCAATGGCGCTGGCAGATGCTCAATAACGTCATGGCGCGCGACCACGCCTTGCGCATTGTGCCGCTGGATGGCGAACCGCTGAATTACCGCGAGCAACACATCGAACGTGACAGTGACACCTACCGCACCATTGCCGCTGCTGCGCAGGACTTTCTGCGCGACAAACATCCATACGGCACATCAGTTCCGGCAGTCAAGGTCATGCACAGTTGGTACGAGCAGCGTTGCAAGCTGTATGACTCCCGCTACACCCTGAATGATTGGGGGCTGACGATGCTGATTTGCCTGAGCATCCTGCTGCCCGAAATGTATCCGCACGACAGCGCTTACTATCTGCCCGCGCGTGCTGTCTGCGTCATTCCCGCCCTGTTCCTGCTGCGCCTGCTCATCCGCAGCTATCGCCGCAAATTCACCGGCCAGGATGCCACCGAGCAGGCAGCGATTGACCACGATGGCCTGCACCTCTACTACCCAAACGGCAATACGACCACCCTGCGCTGGGCGCAGATTAAAGCCATCGGGCAACAGGAAATCAGCGTCGCACGCTACACTGGCTACCGCCTGAACATCACCGGCCCGCTCGGCAATGTGCACCGGCTGAACGTTGACTACCTGCAAGATGCCAAAAACATCAGCCAGGAAATTGCCGCTGCCGTCGATGCCGTCATCCACGGACGCCCGCTGCCGTCGCTGACCGCACAGGAAATGTACGGCAGCGCCCCGACCGGAGTTTTCCTTCTCTTCTGGCTCAATATACTTGTCAGCCTCCTGCTGATACTGCTGGTTTTCCTGCCGCCATCCGTCAAGTCTGCTGTCCTGTCCGCGCCGCTGGAATACCTGATGGTCCTCTGGATCCTGCTTAACGGCTTTATCGGCGATATTTACCGCTGGTGGAACAAGCGGCGCTGATATAGTTGAATAGATAAAAAAGCGTAACAAGGCGCGTCGCCGCAGACAGTACAGGTAGTACGGCGGGTTCCCATAAAAATCGCGTAGCGATTTTTATGGGGCCCGGTCAGGCGACGCAACGCCGTTACGATTTTTTAGATGTTTAACTATACCGCGCATCCTCCCGCTTGTGGCCATTACCTTTTTATTCAGCCCGTCACGCCAAGAAGCCAGTGTTGACGCCGCTTGGCGGGCTCGGCATGAAAAACGCCCCTTGTGGGGCGTTTTTGTTGGGCACTCGTCAGGCCTTTGTAATCTGCGGTTTGCCGTCTGCGATGGTGACGGTTTCGCCGTCATCGTAAGCGGTGAAGATGATAGGCGTGATGAGGCTCGGCACTTTGTCGCGGATGGCGTCCAGATCCACTTGCAGGATGGCTTGGCCGGCGCTGACGCGTTCGCCTTCTTTGACGAGGGCGGTGAAGCCCGCGCCGTCCAGTTTGACGGTGTCGATGCCGAAGTGGATGAGGATTTCCAGGCCGTTATCCGCTTCGATGCCGATGGCGTGACGGGTCGGGAAGACGGTGGCGATGGTGCCGTTCACCGGCGAACGTATGGTGCCGTCCGCTGGGTTGATAGCGAAGCTCGCGCCCAGTGCGCCGGCGGCAAAGGCCGGGTCGGGGATGTCGCTGGCGGCGAGGATGTCGCCCGTCAGTGGCATGACCCATTCAGCGGGGATGGGGTCGGTTTGGGTTTGTTTGCCCTCACCCCCTGCCCCCTCTCCCGCAAGCGGGCGAGGGGGTTCTTGGGTTTCAGGCGCGTTTGTAGCGGCTGCCGGGACGGTTTGTCTTTCCGGGTTGTAGCGGCTGCGTGAGAAGGCGAGGGTGAGGCTGAAAGTGATGGCGAAGGCAATCGCCATGCCGATGATGTACGGCGTGAGGTATTGCGCGCCGATAGAGATGATGCCGGGGATGCCCGCTGCGCCGAGGGCGACGGCTTTGGTGTGGTAGAGGGTGATGTAGGCGGCGGCGCAGGCGGTGCCGATGAGGGCGGCGTAGAAGGGGTAACGCAGGCGCAGGTTGACGCCGAACATGGCCGGTTCGGTGATGCCGAGCACGGCAGAGATGCCCGATGCCGAGGCAACGCCTTTGAGTTTGGCGTCTTTGGTGGAGAAGAGGGCGCCGAAGGCGGCTGCGCCTTGCGAGATGTTGTTCATCGCTGCGATGGGGAAGATGAAGGTGCCGCCGGTTTTGGCGATGTCGGCGATGAGCTGGG
>CAURDG010000216.1:0-2773 GCA_963523555.1 uncultured Cardiobacterium sp. | reverse complement strand
CCCGTTTCAGCCGCATCGCATTGCCCAGCACGGAGATGGAACTCAGCGCCATCGCCGCGCCGGCGATAATGGGATTGAGGTAGCCGAGTGCAGCGAGCGGGATACCCAGCACGTTGTAGATGAAGGCAAAGAACAGGTTTTGTTTGATGTTTTTCAGGGTGGCGCGGCTGATGAGCAGCGCATCCACCAGTTGATTGATGCTGTGCTGCATCAGGGTCGCAGAAGCGGTGTGCGCAGCGACGTCCGCCCCATCCTGCATGGCGAAACTAACGTTAGCGGCAGCAAGTGCGGGCGCGTCGTTGATACCATCACCGACCATTGCGACTACCTTTCCAGCAGCTTTGAGCGCCTGTACGGCGGCAGCTTTGTCACGCGGGCTCATGCCACCGGTAGCCTGGGTAATGCCGAGTTGGGTAGCGATGTAACTGACGGTGTTTTGCGTATCACCGCTCATAATGTGTGTGGCGATACCGTGCGCATGCAGGCGGGCGATGGCAGCGGCGCTATCGGCTTTTGGCGTATCGGTAAGGGCGAAGGCGCCAAGCGGGCGGTCGTCCACGGCAACAGCAACAATGCTGGCAGTCTGCCAGATGGAGTCAAGGCCGGCGGGCAGTTGCAGGCCACAGTAGTCAGGCTTGCCGACTTTGACGCTGCCGACGCCCTTGATCTCTGCATGAATGCCTGCACCAGCATCAGTTTTGGCGTCGTGGGTTTCCGGCAAGTCGAGGCCGCGCGTTTGTGCCGCTTGCACGATGGCACGAGCGAGCGGGTGCGTGGCGTGTTGTTCGACGGCAGCGGCGAGACGGTAGAGATTGTCTTCGTCGCCAGCAGGCGTATAGGCGGCGACAATACTGGGTTTCCCTTCGGTCAGGGTGCCGGTTTTGTCGAGAACGACGGTATTGACGTGCGCGGCTTCTTCCATCGCGGCGGCGTCTTTGTAGCGGATACCGCGCTGTACGGCCTTGCCCATGCCGACCATGATGGCGGCGGGGGTGGCGAGACCGAGGGCGCAGGGGCAAGCGATGACAAGCACGGCAACGGCATGCATCAATGCGCGCGTCCAATCGTCTTTAATGAAGCCGGTGAGGATGAAGGTGGCAACGGCGATGGCAACGACGGTCGGCACGAAGATGGCAGCGGTTTTATCGGCGAGACGCGCAATCGGTGCTTTGCTGCCCTGAGCTTCGGACAGGGCGTTCATCATGTCACCGAGCAGGGTGTGGCTGCCGAGCTGTTCGGCGCGGTAGGTAATACTGCCGTCGCTCATCAGCGCTCCGGCAAGGACGCGGCTACCCGCTTCTTTGGCTTCAGGACGCGATTCGCCGGTGAGGTGGCTTTCGTCCGCCCAGCCGCTGCCACTCTCAACGGTACCGTCGGCAGCGATACGCTCACCGTGATTGGCGCGGATGTGGTCGCCGATTTGCACTTGATCTAGCGGCAGGGTTTGCCAGTGGCCATCGCGCTCGACCATGACTTGCGGCGGGGTGAGTTTGAGCAAGAGACTGAGGCTGTTCAGGCTATTTTTTTTGGCGCGGTGTTCGAGGTATTTGCCGAGCGAGACAAAGCCGATAACCATCACCCCTACCTCGAAGTAGATTTGTCCGCCGTGTGCGAGACCATGTTCGCCGTGCGGGGCAAAGAAGAGCATGGCGGTGGAATAGGCGTAGGTAGCGACGGTACCGATGCTGACCAGTACGTCCATATTGGCCAGCCCGCCCTTAATGCTGGCCCAAGCGCTTTTGTAGAACGGCACGGCGAGCCACAGTTGCACGATACTGGCGAGTGCAAACTGCACATACGGCGGAATCATCCAGTCATTCCGCCCGACGAGCATCCCCGCCATGCCGATAAGGAAGGGGATGTTGATGGCAAAGAGCAGCCACAGCCGCCAGCCGATATGCGCTTCTGGTGCGGTCTGGGGTAACTCGTCCGTTTTTTCCTGCGCGCCGTAGCCGGTCTTCTGGATGATGGCGATGATGTCAGCGATGCTGGTTTTACTGTCGTCAAACGTGACCTGCGCCTCTTCACTGGCGAAGTTCACCCCTGCCGATTCGATAAAGTCTTTCTTATTCAGCACTTTCTCAATGCGCGAAGCGCAGGCCTGACAGGTCATACCTTCAATCTGGAAGCGGATTTTTTGTTGCATGGAATGTTCCTCTGTGAATAGTTAGGCGCATCTTGAGGCTTGACGCAGGGTCAGGGTCAAGCAGAAAAAACCCCGCCGGGCGGCGGGGGCATCTCTTTTCTTTATAGGGAAGCGTCATAACCGCCGTCTTCCACGGCGGCAATCAGCGCATCAACGCTGGTCTTCTCCGCATCGAACGCCACCTCGGCGCGCTTGTCGGCGAGGCTCACCTCCGCGCTTGCCACGCCGTCCACGCCTTGCAGGATTTTGGTGACGCTTGCCACGCAGCCGTTGCAGGTCATGCCGTCGATATTCAAAGTAATGTGTTGCATAAAAACCTCTTGAGAAACAAACAGAAAAAATGACGCGCGCTTGCATGCCCCCGCGTCGGGTGGCACTATAAACCTTTACCCGCAGACAAGGTCAACCCCCATGCACATCAGCGCCGCCGCCCGCCACACCGGTCTATCCGCCAAACAAATCCGCGATTACGAAAAACGCGGCCTGCTCGCGCCCGCCACGCGCAGCGCCGCTGGCTACCGTAGCTACGACAGCGCCGACCTTGCCCGCCTGCACTTCATCCGCCACGCGCGCGCCGTCGGCTTCTCCCTGCAACAAATCGCCACCCTGCTGCGTTTGCAGGAAAAC
>CAURDG010000215.1:0-2786 GCA_963523555.1 uncultured Cardiobacterium sp. | reverse complement strand
CGCGCCCTACGTCAACGCCGAAGAACTCGAATACCTCGTCATCGAAGACGACTTCCCGAATGGCCGGCCCGCGCTGGAAAAAGCAGGCGTGCACTTCACCGACCGCGACACCGTGAACAAAGTCGAGACCATGAAAGTCACCACCTGCCTGAACCCCATCCACACCGCGCTCGCCATCTACGGCTGCCTGCTCGGCTACACCAGCATCCACGCCGAAATGCAGGACAAAGAGCTCGTCCGCCTCGCGCGCGCCGTCGGTTACCGCGAAGGCCTGCCCGTTGTGGTCGATCCCGGCATCCTGAACCCGCAACAATTCATCGACGAAGTCGTCAACATCCGCTTGCCCAACCCCTACATCCCCGACACCCCGCAGCGCATCGCCACCGACACCTCGCAAAAACTCGCCATCCGCTTCGGCCACACCATCAAGGCGCACGGCATAAACGCCGCCCACCTCACCGCCATCCCGCTGGTGCTGGCCGGCTGGTGCCGCTACCTGCTCGGCGTGGACGACAACGGCAAACCCTTCACCTGCAGCCCCGACCCGCGCCTCGCCGAAGCCCAGAGCAAACTCAAAGACGTATGCCTCGGCAGCACCCACCTCGGCGGCGTCCGCGCCCTGCTAAGTGATGCGGACATCTTCGGCGTCAACCTCTACGACGTCGGCCTCGGCGAAAAAGTGGAGGGCTACCTGCGCGACATGCTTGCCGGCAACGGGGCCGTGCGCGCCACCCTGCAAAAATACCTGCCGGAATAACGACAAACGCAGGGCGGGCTTCAGCCGCCCTGCCCGCCACCACCAAGCCAAATAACCACACCCATGAAAACCATCGCAATCATCGGCGAATGCATGATCGAACTGAACGGCACCCCCTTCGGCACCATGCAACAAACCTACGGCGGCGACACCCTGAACACCGCCACCTACCTCGCCCGTAACACCGCCCGCGACACCCTGCGCGTGGACTACATCAGCGCACTCGGCACCGACCCGCTCAGCCGTGAAATGCGCGTGCGCTGGGAAGCGGACGGCATCGATACCCGCCACGTCCATACCGATCCCGCGCACTCGCCCGGCCTCTACCTGATCCAGCTCGATGCCGACGGCGAACGCACCTTCCTCTACTGGCGCAACAACAGCGCCGCGCGCCACCTGCTGCAACAACCCGCCTGGCCGCAGACCGCCGCCGCGCTCGCCAACTACGACCACCTCTACCTGAGCGGCATCAGCCTCGCCATCCTGCCACCTGCCGACCGCGAACACCTTATCGACATCCTCAACACCAGCCGTGTCCCCATCACCTTCGACGGCAACTACCGCCCGGCGCTGTGGAAAGACCCCGCCGAGACCCGCACCGCCTACGCCCGCCTGCTGCCGCACGTCCAACTGGCGCTGATGACCTGGGATGACGAACAGGCCCTGTGGGGCGATGCCGACCCGGAAGCCGCCATCCGCCGCCTGCAACAAGCGGGCGTCCGCGAAATCGTCCTCAAAAACGGCGCAGCGGGGGCGACCTACGCCACCGGCGACACCCGCCACCACATTCCCGCCGAACGCGTCGAACACATCGTGGACACCACCGCCGCCGGCGACGCCTTCAACGCCGGCTACCTCGCCGCGCGCCTGCAAGGCGCCGACCCCGTCGCCAGCTGCAAAAACGGCAACCGCCTCGCCGCCCGCGTCATCCAGCACAAAGGCGCCATCATCGCGGCAGAACACAGCTGCTTATAAAGCCCCTCTCCCTATGGGGGAGGGGGTGGGGTGGGGGTTAACCATCGCAATCGCGACAAAAACCGCGCTGCCCGAAAAAACATCAGCATAGACGCGGAAAAGGACAACCCCTTACCGTGAGCACAACCCAAACAGACCCACAAACCCAAGGAACCCACATGAACATCACCACCCTGACCGAACAACTGCGCACCATCAAAATCGTCCCCGTCATCGCGCTGGATAACGCCGCCGACGCCGTCCCACTTGGCGCCGTCCTGCGGGAAAGCGGCATCCCCATCGCCGAAATCACCTTCCGCTCCCCCGCCGCCGCTGAAGCCATCCGCCGCCTGCGCGATGCCGACCCGGACATCCTTATCGCCGCCGGCACCGTCCTCAACGCAGCCCAGGCCAAAGCCGCACAACAGGCGGGCGCGGACTTCATCGTCAGCCCCGGCTTCAATCCGAACACCGTCAAAGCCTGCCAGGACATGGACATCCCCATCACCCCCGGCATCAATAACCCGACCGCCATCGAAGCCGCGCTCGAACACGGCATCGACACCGTCAAATACTTCCCGGCGGAAGCGAGCGGCGGCATCCCCATGCTCAAAGCCCTGCTCGCGCCCTACGCCATGCTGAAAATCATGCCGACCGGCGGCATCAACGCAAAAAACATCCGCGACTACCTCGCCATCAAAAACGTCATCGCCTGCGGCGGCTCGTGGATGGTGGAAAAAAGCCTGCTTGCCACGCAAAACTGGGCAGGAATCAGACGCCTCGGCAAAGAAGCGGTGGCACTGGTGCAGGGATAGAACCCGGCATTTATCCCGCTTGGCACGCGCTAATTCCCGAACCTTGTACGGAAAGAATCCCTTCCCCCGCTTGCGGGGGACGGGGCTCCCATGAAAAAAATGCTCGCATTTTTTTCATGGGTACCCGGGAAGGTGGCCGAAGGCCGGAAGGGGGAATACAAACCCAGCATTTATCCCGCTTGGCGATGAACCTCATGCAGAACCGCACACAAAAAAGCCCCTCGCCCATCAAGTGAGGGGCTTTTCCTCTGGTGCACAAA
>CAURDG010000214.1:0-2823 GCA_963523555.1 uncultured Cardiobacterium sp. | reverse complement strand
CGCCAAGCTGGCTGCCTTTGGGGCGCGAGAGGAAGTATTTGAGGGTTTGTTCGCGTGAGACTTTTTCGACGCTGCCTTCGATTTTTACCTGGCGTTGCAGGGCGAACCAGGGGAAGTGCATGGAAACGCGCGGGTTGGCGGCGATTTCTTGCGCTTTGCGGCTGTCGTAGTTGGTGTAGAAGACGAAGCCGTCGACGTCGAAGTATTTGAGCAGGACGGCGCGCTGCGAGGGCTGGCCGTCGGCGGATACGGTGCTGAGGACGAAGCCGTTGGCTTCGGCGATACCGCTGGCAAGGGCTTCGCTGAACCAGTGCTCGAATTGCCGGATGGGATCGTCATGCAGGTCGGCCCGTTCGAGCGGCGGGTGGTCGGCGAAGTCTTTGCGGATGTTGCCGATGTCCATGTCAGTTTTCTTGGGCGAGTTTGGCAAAGGCGCGGTCGGCGGCAGCGAGGGTCGCGTCTATCACGGCGGCATCGTGCTGGCTGCCGGTGAAGATGGCTTCGAAGGCAGATGGCGCGAGGTTCACACCGGCATCGAGCATGTGGTGGAAGAAGCGGGCGAAGCGGGCGGTGTCGCTGCGTTTGACGGCTTCGAGGTTGTCGATGCGTTCTTCGCTGCTGAAAAAGAGGCCGAGCATGCCGCAAAGGTGGTTGACGACGAGCGGGATGCCGTGCGCACGGGCGCGGTCAAGCAGGCCATCGGCCAGCGCCGTGGTGTGTTCGCTGAGTCGTTGGTAAAACGCAGGGTCATCGGTGAGGCTGAGGCTGGCGATGCCGGCGGCGACGGATACGGGGTTGCCGGACAGCGTTCCCGCCTGATAAACGCCGCCAAGCGGGGCAAGCTGTTCCATGATGGCGCGCCGCCCGCCGAAGGCACCCACCGGCATCCCGCCACCGATGATTTTGCCGAGGGTGACGAGGTCGGCCTCAATGCCGTAATACTCTTGTGCGCCGCTGCGGGCGACGCGGAAACCGGTCATCACTTCGTCAAAAATCAGCACGACGCCGTGCGCGCTGCACAGGCGGCGCAGGGTATGCAAAAAGGCAGGGTCGGGCGGGACGCAGCTCATGTTGCCGGCGACGGGTTCGACAATGACAGCGGCGAGGCGGTCGCCGTAGTCGGCAAATGCCTGTTCCAGTGCGGGGATGTTGTTATACGGCGCGGTCAGGGTGTGTTGTGCGTAGGCAGCGGGGACACCGGGCGAATCCGGCACGCCGAGGGTGAGTGCACCGGAACCGGCGGCAACGAGCAGGCCGTCGCTGTGGCCGTGATAGCAACCGGCGAATTTCAAAAAATCACTGCGGCCGGTGTAGCCGCGCGCAAGGCGGATGGCGCTCATCGTCGCTTCCGTGCCGGAATTGCACAGGCGCACCATCTCTACCGCTGGCACACGGGCAACGATGGCTTCGGCAAGCGCCGTTTCCGCTTCCGTCGGTGCGCCGAAGCCGAAACCGCGTGTCGCCGCTTCCTGCACTGCACGGACAATGGCCGGGTGGGCATGGCCGACAATGGCCGGACCATACGAGCCGACATAGTCGATATAACGTTTGCCGTCCACATCAAAAATATAAGGCCCCTCGGCGCGGGCGATAAAGCGCGGCGTGCCGCCGACACTGCGGAAAGCGCGGACGGGCGAATTGACCCCGCCCGGAATAACCTTTTGCGCGGCGAGAAAAGCATCTTGCGACGACATGGAAAGTACCTCAAAAACAGGAAAGGGCGGCATTATGGAAGCACGGCAGGGGGATTACAACCACAGGCCCGGAAGGGCTTGTTACAGGGGAAAAGTCATTGACAAAATTAAAGAAAAAGGGCAATATCCGCGCCCTCTTTTACCCCTTTTTCATTGATTATTTAGGAGAAATATCTTGGCTAATACAGCACAAGCAAAAAAACGCGTCCGCCAGTCCGAAAAAGCCCGCGCCCGTAACGCCAGCCAGCGTTCCGCCATGCGTACTGCCGTGAAAAAACTGCTGCGCACCATCGAAGGTGGCGATAAGAGCGCCATGCAGACCGTTTTCATCGAAACTTCTTCCGCGCTGGACCGCGCTGCACGCAAGGGCCTCATCCACAAAAATAAAGCGGCCCGCCTGAAAAGCCGTCTGAGCGCCCGCATCAAGGCTGTTGCCGTCTGATTGCTACCGCTTTCCCCAAACCCGCTCCTACGGCGGGTTTTTATTTGTCGAGATATTGCCATGCAGGACAAAAAAGAACCTTCCCCCCTCACGCCAGAGACCCCCGCCTCCGCCTTTAAAGGCACGAAAAGTGGCCTCGGTCGCCTTTTTAACGCCCTGCGCTACTCGCTGGACGGCATTAAGGCCGCCATTGAAGAAGCGGGCTTCCGTGAACTGCTGATGCTGCATACGGTACTGCTTATCCTGCTGATTTTCCTGCCCTTCCCGCTGACGCAGAAAATGCTGCTCGTCTTCGCCTCGGGCGTATCGCTTGTCACCGAACTGCTCAACACTGCGCTGGAAGCAGCGGTTGACCATACCTCAACTGCCATCCACCCGCTTGCCAAACGGGCCAAAGATGCGGGTTCAGCGGCGCAATACACCTGCTTGGCCTTCGTCTTTACCCTGTGGGCGATGGCGTTGTATGGGACATTTCTTTCCTGAAGTGCTGTACATAAGAAGAATTTACCGCTTACGAAAGCAGCGGGTATCGTTGTTTCATCAAGTGGTGTAGTTACTGCTATCGCGGTTTTTTCGTCCTGCCTGTTTGCATCAGGTGCATGGCAGCCGCCAAGCGGGATAAACACTGGTTTATTGCAAGGTGGGCGGGGTGAGCAGCGACTCTATCTGGTTACGGAAGTAGTGGTT
>CAURDG010000213.1:0-2878 GCA_963523555.1 uncultured Cardiobacterium sp. | reverse complement strand
GCGGGCCCAGTAATAACGCCGCTTGGCGGGCCCAGTAATAACGCCGCTTGGCGGGCCCAGTAATAACGCCGCTTGGCAGGCCCAGTAATGACGCCGCTTGACGGTTCCAGTAACAACGCCGCTTGGCGGGTCCAGTAATAACACCGCTTGGCGAGCCCAGTAATGACGCCGCTTGGCGGTAGACAGGTGATAAAAAACGCACCCTGACGGATGCGTCTGTCAGGGTAGAGGCTATCACCCCAGCCTGCGGATACCGACGGCGTCGCGGATTTCGTCCAGGAACGGACGCGCGTGTTTGCGGGCTTTCGCCGCGCCGGCCTGCAAGATGTCTTCGATGCGTGCCGGCTTGGCGGTGAGTTCGCGGAAGCGTTCGCGCGGCTCGCTGAGTTCGGCGTTGATGCGCTCAAACAAGGCCTGTTTGGCTTCGCCCCAGCCGATGCCGGCGGCATAGCGCGCGCGCATTTCTGCCTGTTCGGCTTCACCGGCAAAGGCGCGGTAGATTTCAAAGATGGTGGACTCATCAGGGTTTTTCGGCTCGCCCGGCTCCTGCGAGTTGGTGACGATTTTCATGATTTGCTTGCGCAGCGCCTTTTCTTCTTCAAAAAGGGCAATGGTGTTGCCGTAGCTTTTGCTCATCTTGCGTCCGTCGAGACCGGTGAGGAGGGCAACGTCTTCGTCCACCACCGCTTCCGGCAGGACAAACAGCTCGCGGTAGCGGTGGTTGAAGCGCCCGGCGATGTCGCGCGCCATTTCGACGTGCTGAATCTGGTCGCGCCCGACCGGGATATGGGTGGCGTTGAACATCAGGATATCGGCGGCCATCAGCACCGGATAGGAAAACAGCCCCATGGAGACGCCGTGGTCAGGGTCGTTGTTGCCCTCAGCGACGTTGGCGTCCACCGCCGCTTTGTAGGCGTGGGCGCGGTTCATCAGGCCCTTGGCGCAGACGCAGTTGAAGATCCAGGTGAGTTCGGGGATTTCCGGGATGTCAGATTGGCGGTAGAAGGTGATGCGTTCCGGATCAAGGCCGCAGGCGAGCCAGGTAGCGGCGACGGCGAGGGTGGAACGGTGGATTTGCTCCGGGTCGTGGCATTTGATGATGCCGTGGTAATCGGCGAGAAAGAGGAAGGATTCTTCGCCGCTTGCCTGACTGGCAGCGATGGCGGGGCGGACGGCGCCGACGTAGTTGCCGAGGTGCGGGATGCCGGTGGTGGTGATGCCGGTGAGAACGCGGGTGTGGCTCATGCAAGATTCCTTAATAAGTGGAGAAATAAGGACAGGATTATATCGTTAGGTGGGAAAAGACCGCTGTCTTTATCGCCATTTGGCACGTTTTTCGCTATGATTTCCGCAATAAATAAATGTTCATTTTTAGGAACCGCCATGTGGAAAAAATTGAAAAAATGGTTTCGTCGTGCGCCGCAGCCGGTGGTTGCACAAGTGCCGGTGGCGGGTTTGGCCTACTACCGTGCCGAAGATCTAGCGACACTGATGCACCGGGGTGACCTGCTCGATTTGCGCCACGAACCGGATAACGAACACGATGATCACGCCATCATGATCTTCTGGCATAACAACAAAATCGGCTACGTCCCCGGCGAATACGCGCGCGAACTAAACGACCTGCTCGGGCACTGTGACCGCCTCTGCGGCAAAATCGTCACCATCGATCCGGAAAGCGAAGAGCGCCGCTGGGTCAAATTCAACATCTACCCGCAACGCAAGCGGCGCTGGCGCTGATGCAGCAGCTTTTCCCCGCCCGTATCGCTGCCGACCGCGTCGCTTGGCTTGATCTCTTGCAACGCGAAGGCATCCGGGGCGAAGCCAATCTTGATGCCGTGTATGGCATTTACAGCGACGACGGCACCTTGATTGCCACGGGCGCCCGCTACCGCAACATCCTGAAATGTATCGCTATTGATCGCGCCCACCAGGGTGGCAGCCTCTTCAACGAACTGATGAGCGGCCTGATGCGCGACGTTTTTGCGTGTGGCCACCGTGCCTGCTACGTCTATACCAAAGCCGATGCCCGTGACGCCTTTCGTCACCTCGGCTTCTGCGATATTGCCCATGTGGACGACACCCTCTACTTCCTTGAAAACGCCGTGCGCGGCCTGCCGCATTACCTGCAAGCGCTGCGCGGGCAATACGTGGCGGGCAGCTGCATCGCCGCCATCGTCATGAACGCCAACCCCTTCACCAACGGTCACCGCTACCTCGTGGAAAAGGCGGCGCGGGAAAACGATGTGGTGCACCTTTTCGTGCTGAGTGAAGACCTGTCGCAATTTCCCGGCGCGGTGCGCCTTGCGTTGGTCAAGGCGGGCACGGTGGATCTCGCCAACGTCTACGTCCACCCGACCGGCGACTACATCATCTCGGCGGCGACCTTTCCCGCCTACTTCCTGCGCGAAGACGCGAACGTGACGGAAATCCAGGCGCGGCTGGATGCCCGCATCTTCAAAGAGCACATCACCCCCGCGCTTGGCATCATGAAACGCTACGTCGGCAGCGAGCCGCTCAGTCCCGCGACCGCCATCTACAACGCCGCACTGCAACGCGAATTTGCCGGGCAGCCGGCGCTGGTCATCGTTGAGCGACAGCAGGCGGACGGCGACGTTATCAGTGCTTCGCGTGTGCGTCGCCTGCTGGCAGCGGGCGACATGGAGACTATCCGCCCGCTGGTACCGCCGACCACCTTTCACTATCTGACAAGCGGCGAGCTGCCGTAACGTTTGTAATAAAAAAACCACCTAGGGCGGTTTTTTTATGACGGGCAGCCGCCAAGCGGGATAAAACCGGGATTCAGGCCAAATTCTTGACTGTTATGGCTAATATACTTAATTATTCATACAGATATTAAATAATAAGTCAATATTAT
>CAURDG010000212.1:0-2913 GCA_963523555.1 uncultured Cardiobacterium sp. | reverse complement strand
AGCATTTATCCCGCTTGGCGGCCACCCGCAAACCCAGTATTTATCCCGCTTGGCGCATAAAAAAGCAGGCATGCGCCTGCTTTTTTCTTGGTGTGTGTGGAGTATTTCAACCCGTGTTGCGCAATCCTGCGGCCAATGCGTTGATGGAGCGGATGAGCGGGTCGTTCACGTCCGCGTCTTCGCCGTTTTTCGCGCGGCTGCGGCGCAAGAGCTCGATCTGGATGTGGTTAATCGGGTCGAGGTAGGGATCGCGCCAGCGCAGGGAGGCGGCAAGGCGCGGCTGGTGTTCGAGCAGGTGCTGCTGTTTGAGCACACCGTTCAGGCCGTCCAGGGTTTTTTGGTATTCGTCTTTGACGGCCTGCATCACGGTGGCACGCAGGGCATCATCCGGGCAGAGCTGGCTGTAGTTTTCCGCAGTTGCCAGTTCGGTTTTGGCGAAGGCCATTTCGATGTTGCTGATGAAGGCGTCGATGAACGGCCATTGTTCGCGCATTTCGTCCATCAGCGGGCGGTCTTCGGCGCGGATGGCGGCGAGTGCGCTGCCAACGCCGTACCAGGCAGGCAGCATGAAGCGCGCCAGCGACCAGCCGAAGACCCACGGGATGGCGCGGATGGTTTCTTTGGTCGGTGTGCCTTTGCGGCGGTGTGCCGGGCGTGAGCCGATGTTGAGCAGGCTCAGTTCGCGTACCGGGGTGGCGTCCACAAAGAATTGGTAGATACCGTCGGTGCGGTCGGTGAGGTCGCGGTAGCTTTTTTCGCTGGCGTCCGCCATGCGCCCGATGAGGGTTTCGTACTCTGCAAGTCTGGGCGGGGTTTTGGCGAAGCGGGTGCTGCTTGCTTTGAGTGCGCCGGTGATGCCCATGGTGAGTTCGTACACGGCGGTTTCGGGGTTGGCGTATTTGGCGTAGAGGACTTCGCCCTGTTCGGTGAATTTGATTTCGCCTTGCAGGGTGCCGGGCGGCTGCGCGGCGATGGCGTGGTGGGTGGAGCCGCCGCCCCGGCTGACGGAGCCGCCGCGTCCGTGGAAGAGGCGGGTTTTGATGTGGTATTTGCGCGCGATGGCGAGGATGTTTTGCTGGGCGCGGTAGAGTTGCCAGGCGCTGGTGAGGATGCCGCCGTCTTTGCTGCTGTCGGAGTAGCCGAGCATGATTTCCTGGGTGTCGCCCTGGTTGGCGAGGAGAGCACGGTAGTCGGGGTTGTCGAGGAGGACGGGCAGGATGTCGTCGATGGCTTTCAGGTCTTCGATGGTTTCGAAGAGCGGCGCGATGGGCAGCGCGGCGTAGGGACGGCCTTCGCTGTCTTGGCCGGAGAGGCCGGCGAAGCGCATCAGGAAGAGGACTTCGAGGATGTGGCTCGCGTGGTGGGTCATGGAGATGATGTAGCTGCCGAAGGTGTGCGGGCCGACCAGGTCGCGCAGGCGGGCGATGGTGCGCATCAGCGCGAGTTGTTCGCGAGTTTCGGCGCTGAGGTTGTTCTCGAAGATGAGCGGCGCGCCGGGGGCGGCAAGTAGCCGGTTCAGGATGTCGAGGCGCGCGGCTTCGTCGAGGCTGTGGTAGTCCGGCAGGTTGGGCGCATGCGCGAAGATGTCGGCGACGACGTTGGTGTGATAGACGGATTCTTGGCGGATGTCGAGCGAGGCCATGTGGAAGCCGCAGCTGCGCACGAGGCGGATGAGGTCCTGGATGTCGCCATCGGCCTGTTCGGGATCGTGCTGTTTGAGCGCGTCACGGATGAGGATGAGGTCGTCGAGGAAGTCTTTCGGGCTGCGGTAGGCATGTTCGGCGGCGGCTTTGTCCGCGCCCATGCTCTGGATGTAGCGGTTGGTATGCTGGATTTTGGCGCGCATGAGCACGAGCAGGCGGCGGTAGGGTTCGTTGCTGTAGTCTTCGGGGTTGTATTCGAAGACGGTAACGCCGAGGCGGGCGTAGTGTTCGTTGCGCGCGTTTACGGCAGGGTCTATGGCGGTGATGCTGGCGCAGTGCAAGAGGCGGTTACGCAGGTGTTTGAGCTGTTTGCTGTAGTAGCGCAAGACGTTGTCGGCGTGCATCAGCACGGCCTGCTCGGTGGTTTCAAAGGTGACGAAGGGGTTGCCGTCGCGGTCGCCGCCAATCCATGAGCCAAAACGCAGGAGCGGCGGCAGCACGGTGTTTTTGAGTTCGGGGTAGATGCGGTTCAGTGCTTCGCGCAGGTTACGGTAGGTCTGCGGGATGGCCTGAAAGAGGCTGGCATTGAAGTAGTGCAGGCCGTTGTTGATTTCGTCATAGACGAGGGTTTTGCGGGTGCGGATTTCGTCAGACGCCCAAAGCAGGTCGATGAGATCCGCCGCTTCTTTGAGGATGCGTTCGCGCGCGGCGCTGTTCTCGGCAGTGTGGTCAAGGCGGTCGCAGAGGCGGTAAAGGTTTTGCAGGATGCTCATGGTGGTGCGCCGCCGTGCTTCGGTGGGGTGCGCGGTGAAGACGGGAATAAAGCGCAGCTGGGTGATGAGTTCGGCGACTTGTTCCGGGGAGAGGTCGTTGTCGCGGCACTGTTGCAGGGTGTGGTGGAAGGAGCCTTCCCACAGGCTGCCACTCTCGCGCGCGGCGGCACGTTCCTGGCGCAGGAGGTCTTCTTCGGCGAGGTTGGCAAGGGCGAAATAGAGGCTGAAGCCACGGATGACGTTTTTCAGGCGGTCGTCATCCAGCGCGGCGATGGTGCGTTTCAGGGCGGCGCGGCGTTCCGGGTTGGGGTTTTGCCGTTCTTCGATGTAGCCCTGGCGCAGGTATTCGATGGTTTGCAGGGTGTCGCTGCCTGCCTGACGTTCAATGGTTTTGCCAAGCAGGTTGGCAAGCAGGCGGATTCTGGCGCGGAGCTGGTCGGCGTTGGGGGCGGTCGGCATCATGATGATGTTTTCTCCTGTTGTTGGATTGATGTCGG
>CAURDG010000211.1:0-2927 GCA_963523555.1 uncultured Cardiobacterium sp. | reverse complement strand
AACACCATCCACAACCTGCGCTACTACATCCGCCTCATGCACGACATGCGCGCGGCCATCGAAGCGGGGCGGTTCGCGAGCTTCGCCGAGGACTTCTACGCCATGCGGCGCGCCGGGGCAAGTACGCTATAATGCGCGCCGTTTTTACCCTTCCATAACACAAAAAGGACAAACCCATGCTATTCATCCAAGACGCCTACGCCCAAGCCGCTCCTGCCGCCCAACCCGGTGGTGGAATGGGTTCCATCATCATGCTGGTCGTGCTGTTCGGCGCGATGTGGTTCTTCATGATCCGCCCGCAGCAGAAAAAAATGAAAGAACACCAACTGCTCATCGGCAGCCTGAAAAAAGGCGACGAAGTCATGACCAACGGCGGCCTGATGGGGCGCGTCATCAACCTTGACAACTTCGCCATTGACCTCGAAATCGCCAAAAACACCGTCGTGCGCATCCAGCGCGGCGTCGTCGTGCAAATCCTGCCGAAAGGCTCGCTCAAAGCCAGCCTCGGCAGCAACAGCGCCACTAACGACGACAAAAACGAAAAAGACGACAAGGCGGATGAAGCTAAAGACGACAAAGAAAAAGAATAAATACCGCCCCCCGAAGGCTGCCTCCGGCAGCCTTTTCACTTACCAGTAACCCGGAAAACCGCCATGTCCAAGAACTACCCTACATGGAAATACCTGCTCATCATCGTCGTGATCCTCTTCGGCCTGCTTGTCGCCCTGCCGAACTGGTACGGCAAAAGCCCGACCGTACAAATGCAATTCCCCACCCCGGAAGCAGCGGCGACGGCAGCAGGCGACATCACCAAACAGCTCAATGACGCCAACCTCGCCCCCGTGCGCTGGAAACAGGACGGGCAAAACCTCAACCTTTTCTACCCGCAGACTGACGTGCAAATCCAGGCACGCGACCTGCTCGCCGCCCAATACCCGGACAACAGCGTCTCGGTCAACCTGATGGCGAATACCCCCGCCTGGCTGCAAAACCTCGGCCTCGCCCCGGTCAACCTCGGTCTCGACCTGCGCGGCGGCATCTCCTTCCTGCTGCAAGTGGACAGCAACGAACTCTTCAGCCGCAAATCCGCCGAACTCATCGATCTCGCGACCACCACCACCGCGAAAAACAACATCCCGATGCAGGGGGCGGAAGTAGCGGCAAATGGCGGCGTCATCCTCAACTTCACCAGCGATAACGACCGCGAACAGGCGCTGGATGCCCTCTACCGCCTGCTGCCCATCGGCCTCGAACAAATCCAGTTCGAAGAAAACGGCCAGTACCGCGTGCGCATGCAATACACCGAACAAGGCATCAGCGAAATGAAACGCCGCGCCGCCGACCAGAACCGTATGCGCATGGCCAGCCGCGTCAACAGCCTCGGCGTTGCCGAACCCTCCATCCAGGTCGTGGGCGACGACCGCCTCCTCATCCAGCTGCCCGGCATCCAGGACGTCGCCAAAGCCAAAGAAATGCTCGGCTCCACCGCCACCCTCGAATTCTATATCGTCGATACCCAGGGCGACGTCGCCCAGGCGGTACAGATGAAACGCGCGCCCTTTGGCAGCAAACTCGCCTACTTCGAAGACGGCACACCGATACTGCTCAAACGCAAAGTCGTGATGAGCGGCGAACACATCGTGGATGCCGCCGTCGATACCGCCAACCAGAGCGGCATCGCCGTCAGCGTCGTCCTCGACTCCCAGGGCGGGGCACAAATGTCGGAAATCACCCGCGAAAACCTCGGCAAACCGATGGCAACCATGTACGTCGAATACGTCCCCGTCACCAAAAACGACGCCAGCGGCAACCCCGTGACCACCGTCGAAAAACGCGAGACCGTGGTCAACTCCGCCACCATCCAGGGCCTCTTCGCCGAACGCTTCCAGATCACCGGCGTCGAACCCATCTCGCGGGCGAAAAAACTCGCCGCCACCCTGCGCGCCGGCTCGCTCGTCGCCCCGGTGTACATCATCGAAGAACGCACCATTGGCCCGAACGCCGGGAAAAAGAACATTGACCAGGGCGTGAACGCCTCGCTCATCGGTTTCTCCCTCATCGTCGTCTTCATGCTCGCCTACTACCGCAAACTTGGCCTTGACGCCACCCTCGCCCTGCTCGTCAACCTCATCCTGCTGGTGGCCGCGCTGTCACTGGTTGGCGCGACCCTGACCCTGCCAGGCATTGCCGGTATCGTCCTTACCCTCGGTATGGCGGTAGATGCCAACGTCCTCATCTACGAACGCATCCGCGAAGAACTGCGCCACAACGTTGATGCCCGCACCGCCGTACGTCTCGGCTTCGAAAACGCCCTGCCGACCGTCGTGGACGCCAACATCACCACCCTCATCGTCGCCATCCTCCTCTTCAGCTTCGGCGCGGGGCCGATCAAAGGCTTTGCCGTCACCCTCTCCATCGGCATCCTGACCACCATGTTCACTGCCGTGTACGTCACCCGCGCGCTGGTCGAATTCACCACTCTGCGCAAAGACAACCCCCGCATCAACCTCTGAGGCTGCCATGCAAATCAAACTCCCCTACATCCCCTTCATGAACTACGCCCGGCACGGCTTGTGGTTCTCGCTCATTCTCACCATCGCGGCTATCGCCCTCATCGCCACACGCGGCTTCAACTTCGGCCTCGAATTCACCGGCGGTGCGACTATCGAAGTGCAATACCCGCAAACGGCGGACGTAAGCCACATCCGCAGCGTCGCCGCGAACGTCGTGAACGATGCCGGCGTGGTGCAATACGGCTCCTCACGCGACATCCAGATCCGCTTCGCCGAAAAAGAAGGCAGCAACATCGACGACACCATGAGCCAGATGGTCAAAGCCATCCAGGCGGACAACCAGGACGCCAAAATCACCGGCCAATCCAAAGTCGGCGGCCAGTACAAAGAAGAACTCGTCAGCAAAGGCCTGCT
>CAURDG010000210.1:0-2982 GCA_963523555.1 uncultured Cardiobacterium sp. | reverse complement strand
CCCAACCCGCTGCTGCAAAGGCTTTCTACCACGACTTGCTCGGACTGGAGTTGCTGATGAACCACGGCTGGATACAGACCTACGGGCAAGACACAGCCATGCCGGTGCAGATCAGTTTTGCCAGTGAAGGTGGTTCTGCTACGCCCGTGCCCGACCTGTCTATTGAAGTGGACAATCTTGACGAACTATTGGCACGCATGAAGGGCGCAGGTTTCCCGCCCGAATACGGCCCCGTTACCGAACCGTGGGGTGTCCGCCGTTTTTTCGTGCGTGACCCGTTCGGGCGGCTGGTGAATATTTTGCAGCATGAATAAGCGTAGGGGGGGGACTCGCTGCTTACGCGTTTTTGTGCTGTAAGACGGTCTGAACCAGCAAGTCCCGCAGAATGCGGCCGCTTCCGCCACTGCACGACATTTCCCAGGCCCCTAAAAACGCACAGCAATTCTTGGGAAACCCTCAGCATCACACATACCGTTTCCCTTGTGTCCTCTCCATTTGAAACAACTATACAATGCCCGACCTGACCCCACTAACAGGACGAACCATGCCCTATCCCACTCCCGACGGCGTCGTCTTCGATTGCGACGCCACCCTCTCCGCCCTTGAAGGCATCGACGAACTTGCCGCACAAGCGGGCGTCGCTGCAGAAGTCAGCACCCTCACCCACCGCGCCATGAACGGCGACATCCCGCTGGAAGCCATCTATGGCGAACGTCTCGCCCTCATCCGCCCACCGCGTGCCTCTCTTGCTGCTATCGCCCGCCGCTACCAGGAATCCATCGTCCCCGGAGCGCGCGAAATCATCGCCGCCTTGCAGGCACGCGGCATCAAAACCGCCATCGTCAGCGGCGGCCTGCTTGACGCGGTACTGCCACTGGCAGCTGCCGTTGGCGTGGCAGCGGCAGACACCTTCGCGGTCAGCCTGCAATTCGACGACGCCGGCAACTATCTGCGCTACCTCGATAACCCGCTCACCACCGCCGGCGGCAAGGCGGAGGTTGTCGCCGCATGGAAAAAGCAGCACGGCCTCAAACACGTGGTGATGGTCGGTGACGGCATGAGCGACGTTGCCGCCCGTGCCCCAAACGCCGCCGACCGCATCATCGGCTATGGCGGCGTGGTCGAACGTGCCGCCGTTCGCGCCGCTGCCGATCAATACAGCACCGCCCGCGATCTGCGTGAACTCTTGCCGCTTATCTTGGGTGATGCAATAGCAGGCAGGTAGCGCAATATCATGGAATGAAGAAAGGAAGAAGGCGGGCTAAATACCCGCCTTCTTCATCAAAGTAGTGTCATGGACGCCAAAGGTGGCGTTACACAACTATTAAAGTTGCTCAGAGACACTCTGCTTTCCCGTGCTTCCATCGCCATTGCCGATGCCCAGCGCTCTTATGGATGGCGCTGTATTTGCGGCGGTATTGGGTTCAGGCGGAGGAATTGCAGGCATTGGGGCATGATGACCTTGTGTGGTGACAGGCGGTGCACGCTCGTGGCCCGGGCTGGAGAAAACAGGAAATCCCGCTATTTTTGTTTGCGGCGGACGCTTGCCACGTCTTTGACTTGCGCGATGCGGTCAATGACGCGCGAGAGTTGTTCCATGTCGGTGATTTCGAGGGTGAAGGTGCCGTAGATGCGGTTGCGGTTGTCCTGCTGCATTTTGACGTCGAGGATGGCGATTTTTTCGTTGGCCAGTATTTGGCTGATATCGCGCAGGAGGTGTGGGCGGTCGAAGGCTTCGATGGCAATGACCACGGTGAAGAGGCCGCCGGCAGCTTCGTTCCAGTGTACGTCGAGGATGCGTTCGGGGTGGGCTTTGGCGAGGTGCTGCAGGTTGGGGCAGTCGGCGCGGTGGATGTTCACCCCCCGCCCCTGGCTGATAAAGCCGCGTATGGCGACGGGCGGCACGGGCTGGCAGCAGGTAGCGTAGTTGACGAGGAGGTTATCCACCCCATCGATATCGATGTTTTGCCGGCTCTGTTTGCGTGGCGCTTTGACCGGGATACGCGCCAGACGTTCGTCCAGGGTCGGTTGTTCGGCGCTTTTCTGCTGGCGGGCGCTAAGTTCGTGGATGATGTTAAGGACGCCGATGTCGCCGAAGCCGATACCGGCGTAGAGGTCGGTGATGCTGTGGACGTTGCTTTGCCGCGCGATGTCTTCCAGCATTTTGTTATCGGGGGTGATGCCGAGGCGGCGGCTTTCCCGCTCAAGCATTTCCTGTCCGGCCTGGACGCTTTTTTCTTTTTCGAGTTTTTTGAAGTAGCTGCGTACTTTGGCTTTGGCGCGCGCGCTTTGCAGGTAGCCGAGGTGGTCGTTCAGCCAGTCGCGGCTGGGGTTGGCTTCTTTTTGCGTGAGGATTTCGACGCTGTCGCCGTTTTTCAGCGCGGTGGTGAGCGGCACGATTTGCCCGTTTACTTTGGCGCCACGGCAGCAGTGGCCGAGCTGGGTGTGGATGTGGTAGGCGAAATCGAGCGGCGTCGCGCCTTCGGGCAAATCGACGACGCGGCCTTGCGGCGAGACGGCGTAAACGCGGTCGCGGAAGGCTTCGTTTTTGAATTGGTCGAAGACGACGTCGCCGCGGTTGTGGTCGCCGCTTTCGATCATGCGGCGCAGCCATTCGATTTGTTGTTCGAATTGTTTGCTGTGGCGCACGCCTTTTTCTTTGTAGAGCCAGTGCGCGGCAACGCCGAGTTCGGCGTGTTCGTGCATTTTGCTGGTGCGGATTTGTACTTCGATGACGCGGTTTTCCGGGCCGATGAGCGAGGTGTGCAGTGATTGGTAGCCGTTGGCTTTGGGGTGGGCGATGTAGTCGTCGAATTCGGCAGCGATGGGTTGCCACAGGTCGTTGACGACGGAGAGGGTGTGGTAGCAGTCGGCTTCGGTCTCCACTTCGACGCGCACGGCGCGGATGTCGTTTAGTTGCTCGAAGCGCAGGCCTTTGCGCTTCATTTTCAGGTAGATGCTGTTGATGTGTTTGACGCGGCC
>CAURDG010000209.1:0-3041 GCA_963523555.1 uncultured Cardiobacterium sp. | reverse complement strand
ATGGATAAACTGCGCCCGTTTGTGCGGGAAAAGATGCAGCCGCCGGTGCCAGTCATCGTCATCGACAGCAAGCCGGAAGGACTGGATCAGTGGATTAAGCAGGGGGCGGAATACGCCTGCGCCCGTCGCGATTTATTGAGCGCCGTCAAACACGTGCAGCAAATCATGCGTGTCGCCCGTTTCGACCATACTCTGCACAACGTGGAAAAGGACGCCAAAGCCGTCGCCGAGCGTTATGAACGTATCTACACCGATCTGCCCGATCCGGTTGCTTATGTGCAGGACGGTCTCTTTATCGACGCTAATCCCGCTTTCTTGCGCACCTTTGGTGTGAAAGATCGCGAAGCACTTGATGAGCTGACACTAATGAGCTTCGTGCCGCATAAAAGCGAAAAAGGCCTGAAACAACTGCTGAAAAAAGCGACGGAAAAAGAAGTCGTGCCGAGCGAACGTTTTGAATTGCAGAGCATCACTGGTGGCAAAGTAGATATGAATGTCAGCGTCTCCAGTATCCGGATTCACGGTGAGCCTGCCCTGCAAATGTATCTACGCAGTGCGAATGCAGGTGGCGGTAGTGCTGGCAGTGGTATTGACCCGACCACCGGACTTGCCGGCCCGCACGTCCTTGCGGCCTCCATCAAGCAGACGCAGGAACGTAGCGAGGCGAAGGCCGTGCTGGGATACTGGGTCTATGCCTGGGTGGAGAACTATCGCGAAGTCTGGCAGCGTGACGGCTACAAAGCGGCGGAAATCCTTATCGCTTCTGTCGTGGAAAACTGCAAACGTATCCTGCCACCGAGTACCGAAATCGTCCGCTTTACCGATGACGGCCTCGCTCTTTGGCTCACTGGCAACAAAGAAGACAGCATCAAACGGGTCAACACCATCATTAACCATCTGGATGAAGTTGTACCGGAAAACATCGGCCGACTTGTCCACCCCAAACTCTACGGCGGCATCATCGAAATCACTACTGAAAGCACTTGGGACGAACTCGTCGGCAAAGGTTTCCGTGCTGTACGCAGTCTCGCTTCCAGCCAAAGCAGCGACCGCGTCGCCGAGCCGATGAGTGGCGATATGTCGCGCAAAGACGAACGCCGCATCAATGAAATCCAGCGTATCCTCGATGAACAGCGACTACGCGTCCTTTACCAACCCATTAGCGCACTGGAAGCCGATGGAGTCCCACGCTACGCTGACCGTTTGCAAATTCTGCAAACTAATATTGAAGAAGACGTCAATGCCGAAGTCATGGAACCGGAACAGCTGATGCAAGTTGCCGAGCGTTTCAGTCTTGCGCGCCAGTTTGACCGTTTCAAAATCAACACTCTGTTGCAAGATACCCTTGCTTACGATGGCAACCAAAAGGCGCTGCAATTCTTCATCACCCTGAGTACTGATAGCCTGCTGGATGAAACTTTCCCCGACTGGATCGATAGTCAGCTGCGTGCGACCGGGATTG
The DNA here is from genome assembly GCA_963523555.1 of uncultured Cardiobacterium sp. Lineage (GTDB taxonomy): Bacteria > Pseudomonadota > Gammaproteobacteria > Cardiobacteriales > Cardiobacteriaceae > Cardiobacterium. The sequence goes on along the minus strand of CAURDG010000209.1, from coordinate 1,579 downwards.
CGCCCATGCAAATCGTCTTTGAACTACGCCTTGACAACCTCGCCAATGGCTTCACCGGTGCTGTTCACCTCATTGACAAAATGCGCCCGCAAGGCAGTCGTTTCGCACTCTCCGACGTTGGCCGTATTGATGACAACGTGCGTGAAATGCTTGAACGCATCAAGCCCGAGATTGTCAAGCTCGATATGCGCGAAATTGATACCTTCGAAGACCGTGAAGAAGAAGAGTTCATGAAAGAAATCAAGGCTTACGCCGAAGCGCATCATGCCATGATTATTGCTGACCGGATGGAATCACCGGCACAACTCTCGCGTGTCTGGCCGCATGATATCCAATACATCCAGGGTGATGGTATTGTGCCGCCGATGGAAAACCTGGCCTTTGACTTCAATGAACCATTATTCTAAGCCAACTTTCCCGCCGCTCCCCGGCGGGAAAACTTTATCAACCGGCAGGAAAAAGCATGAAAAAAGCCCTGATTGCCGCACTGCTTCTCAGCGGCTGCGCCAGCACCGCTAACTACGAAGCTGCCTTGCAACAATGGGTCGGGCGGCCGCTGGATGAGCTCGTTCTTGCCTGGGGGCCGCCACAAAGCAGCTACACCCTGCAAGACGGGCGCAAAGTTATCGAATATCTGCGGCAGCGCATCATTCATATCCCCGGCTTCATCTGGCATCGTCCACATACCATTTACCAGGAAGGACAAACCTACAATGCGGACGGTAGTCCTGGCGGCGAGTACCACGGCAGCAGTACCATTTTCCTGCCGGAAGAAACGCCTAGTGACAGCCGCTACCTCGAATGCCGCACCCGCTTTATCGTGAGTAAACAGGGCGATATCCTGCAATGGAACTGGGAAGGCAACGACTGCCGTAAATAACAGAACGCGACCCATGGACATCCACGACCTTATCAACGAAATCAAGGCCGATCCACGCTGCGAAGTCTATCCCGCCGAGCCGGATATCCCGCTGCCTGAAGCAGAGTTGCCGCTCGACCTCGCCCGCTTCTATGTTGAAACCGACGGCATGCTCCTCTATAAAGACGATCCTGAGCAGCGCATCGAAATCGTTGGCCGACGCGACTTCATCCCGACCAACCGCAGCCTTTATCCAGACGAATGGGCGGAAACGATTGGCGATATCCGCCGTCACTGGTATCTCATCGCTCGCGCTGCACAAGGGCAGTACATCAACATCGACCTCACGGAAGCGCGACACGGCGAGTGCTACGACAACCGTCATAACGACCGCTATGCCCCAGCCATCGCGCATAATTTCACCGAACTCCTCGCATTGCTTTACCACCGTCAGGGGGATATCTGGTACTGGCTGTACAAAACCTACCGCCCGAACGGCGATCCGCACGATATGCCCCTCATTTGAACTCTATTCATCCACAAACCAAGGAAACCCCATGCAATACAAACTGCTCCTTAGCACCGCCATTACTGCCGCCCTGCTTGCCGCCTGTTCGGACGACAAGCCGGCGGAGAAAAAAAGCGAACCCGTCAAACTCGCCGCCGTCTCTGCCGAGCAAATGGCAGACGAAGCCGAAGCGCGCTACAAAAGCAGCAGCG
>CAURDG010000208.1:0-3052 GCA_963523555.1 uncultured Cardiobacterium sp. | reverse complement strand
TAGGACACGGCGCAGGGTTCGTCCGCCTGCAAAAAGAGCATTTGCGCCACGCCTTCGTGCGCGTAGATTTTCGCCGGCAGCGGCGTGGTATTGGAGAATTCGAGGGTCACATGCCCTTCCCATTCAGGTTCAAGCGGGGTGACGTTAACGATGATGCCGCATCTGGCATAGGTGGATTTGCCGAGGCAGATGGTGAGGATGTCGCGCGGGATGCGGAAGTATTCGACGGTACGCGCGAGGGCAAAGCTGTTCGGCGGGATGATGCAGACGTCGCTCTGCACGTCCACAAAGCTCTGCGGGTCGAAGTGTTTGGGATCGACGATGGCGCTGTTGATGTTGGTGAAGATTTTGAATTCGTCCGCGCAGCGCACGTCATAGCCGTAGCTGGAGGTGCCGTAGGAGATGAGGCGTTCGCCGCCTGCATTGCGGCTGATGAGGGCGGGTTCGAAGGGTTCAATCATGCCGTGTTGTTCGGCCATGTGCTGTATCCAGCGGTCGTTTTTGATGCTCATGGGAGTTGTGATTCGGTAATGGCTCGTTAGGCCGGTTTATCGCTCGACGACGATGTTGGGGAAGGCCTGCGCGGCGCTTTCTCTTGCGGCGAGTTGTGCCATGGTGCGCAGGGCGATGCGGCGGTAGCGGCGGGCGATGTCGCTGTCCGGTTCGGCGGCGGTGGTCGGGTTGCCGTTATCGGTTTCTTCGCGGATGCGGATGTCGAGCGGCACGTCGCCGAGGTAGGGCATGTGGTGGCTGACGGCGAGCAGTTTGCCGCCGTCTTTGCCGAAGATGTGCGCTTCATGGCCGCAGTTCGGGCAGATGTACACGCTCATGTTTTCGACGAGGCCAAGGATGGGGATGTTGACTTTGTCGAACATGGTTTTGGCTTTTTTGGCGTCGAGCAGGGCGATGTCCTGCGGGGTGGTGATGATGACGGCGCCCGCGACCGGGATTTGCTGGGCGAGGGTGAGCTGGGTGTCGCCGGTGCCGGGCGGCAGGTCGATGATGAGGTAGTCGAGGTTGTGCCAGCGGGTTTCGCGGTAGAGTTGCAGCAGGGTCTGGTTGATCATCGGGCCGCGCCAGATCATGGCGGTGTCTTCGTCCACGAGGTCGCCGATGGAGAGGGTCTGGATGCCGTGGCGGTTGACGGGCTGCATGGTTTTGCCGTCTTCACTGGTCGGGCGGGTCGCGCCACCGAGCATTCGTGCCTGGCTGGGGCCGTAGATGTCGGCATCCAGCAGGCCGGTGCGCGCACCGAGTTGGTGCAGGGCGATAGCAAGGTTGACGGAGAGGGTGGATTTGCCGACGCCGCCTTTGCCGGAGGCGACAGCGATGATGTTTTTGATTTGCGGGTGGGCTTTGATGCCGCTTGCGTGGGCGCGTACGTGGTGGTCGAAGCGGATACGGGCAGTGTCGATGCCGAGTGCTGCCAGTGTGTCGCGCCAGCGGGGTTCTTCTTGCTGCGCGGGAAAGCCGGGGGCGAGGGTGAGGCTGCCGTCGTCGTTCGTCTGGATAGCTCCGGCAGCGGCGAAGGGGGCAAGGTCGAGTTCGGGGTCGTGGTAGTTTTTGATGAGGTCGGTATTCATGTGGGGAACCATTGTTGGAAGGAGAGCCAGGCTTGTGCTTGCAGCATGGTGCTGCCGTCGTGGGCGGTGAGGTGGCGTTTGCGCGCCCAGTCAAGGAAGGGGGTGTCGCGGCCGTAGGTCATGTCGTAGGCGCGGGTCTGCGGGTGTGCGATGTTGTCCGGCAGGGTGAAAGAGACGTTATTGCCCATATTTTTATTGTTGTCTGTAATCTCGCTGCGCGAGATGCCCTCACCCCTGCCCCTCTCCCGCGAGCGGGAGAGGGGTTCTTGGCTGAACGCCGCCGAGGTGGCGTTGATGATGAGGTCGTAAGCGGGAGCGGCAGCGAGGTCTTCGAGGCTGCTTGCCGTGAGCGGCACGGTGGTGTGCGGCTGTTGCGCGGCGATGATAGCAGCAGCTTTGGCGGCGGTGCGGTTGGCGATGTGCAGGCTGGCCGGGCGGGCGGCGCAGAGGGGGGCGATGACGCCACGCGCTGCGCCACCTGCGCCGAGGATGAGGATGTGTTTGCCGGCGAGCGGGTAGGCATGCTCGTGTTCGAGGGCGTGACGCAGGCCGCGTCCGTCGGTGTTGTCGCCGCAGAGTGTGCCGTTTTCTTGCCACAGGGTGTTGACGGCTTCGGCGAGACGCGCATCGGCGCTGGTTTGTGCGCAGAGGCGGTAGGCGGTTTCTTTGTAGGGCAGGGTGATGTTGAGGCCGCGTCCGCCGTCGGCGAAGAATTGGGCAACGATGGCGGCGAAGTTTTCTGCTTCGGCGAGAATGCGGTCGTAACGCAGGTTGATGCCGCGCACCTGCGCGAAGGCGGCGTGGATGTCCGGCGAGCGGGAATGGGCGATGGGGTTGCCGATGACGGCGCAGCGGTAGGTCGTCATGGGCGGTGTTTGAGTAGTTGCGCCGCTTCTTTGGCGAAGTAGGTGATGATGATGTCGGCGCCGGCGCGTTTGAAGCCGAGCAGGGTTTCCATGATGATGGCTTCGCGCGTGAGCCAGCCGTTGGCGAAGGCAGCGTTGAGCATGGCGTATTCGCCGCTGACCTGGTACACGGCAAGCGGGAAGGCAAACTGGTCTTTGGCGCGACGGACGATGTCGAGGTAGGGCATGCCGGGTTTGACCATGACGTAATCTGCGCCTTCGCTGATGTCGAGGGCGATTTCGTGCAGGGCTTCGTCGCTGTTCGCGGGATCCATCTGGTAGGTGCGTTTGTCTGCTTTGCCGAGGTTGGCCGCCGAGCCGACAGCATCGCGGAAGGGACCGTAGTAGGCGCTGGCGTATTTGGCGGAATAGGCCATGATGCGCACGTTGTCGTGGCCGTGCTGTTCGAGCGCCTGGCGGATGGCACCGATGCGGCCATCCATCATGTCGGACGGGGCGACGATATCCACGCCTGCGTCCGCGTGGCAGAGCGCCTGTTTGATGAGGGTGGCGACGGTGATGTCGTTCAGGATGTAGCCGTCGGCGTCGGTGATGCCGTCCTGT
>CAURDG010000207.1:0-3054 GCA_963523555.1 uncultured Cardiobacterium sp. | reverse complement strand
GCTCGAAACTGTGAATATCGGCGGAATGCGGAATGGTGTGCATGACTGGTCTCTCGTGAGGGAAAGTGCACGGATTTTAGCATGATTGCCCCATCAGGCTTCTTGATGGGGACACCGAGAGGGATGATGCTTATAAATTTGTCGGTTATCGTGCCGTGTGATTAATGTGCTCCATTTATCACTATGCCGCCACAGGCAGGCATCGATGATGGCGCAGTCTCCATGCATGCAAGTATGCTGTACAGGGAGGGCTGCGGGTAGTGCCATTAGGAAAGGCGTGCTGCCAAGCGGCTCAACTACGCGGTTTTTATTTTTTGCGATAGTGCAAATGGTTGTCTTCGACAGCGGTGATGATGATGGTGGTACCGGCGGGCAGGTTTTCGCCGTTGATGGTCCACAGGCTGTCGCCGATTTTCAGTTTGCCGTAGCCGTTTTCTACCGGGGTGTCGAGGGTGTATTCGCGGCCGATGTATTGGGCACCGCGTTTGTTGAGCAACGAGGCGGCATCGTCTTTGCGGCTTTGCCAGCGGCGCGCCAGTTGTCGCCACAGCAGGATGGCGATGAGCGAGAGCGCGGCAAAAATGGCGCCCTGCCAGTGCCAGTCGAGTCCGGGGGCGGCAAAGGTGATGATGACGAGCACCAGCGCCGCAAGGCCCCAAAAGAGGAAGAAGAAGGAGACGGTCAGTACTTCAATCAGCATGAAGACGCCGGTGAGAATGAGCCAGTTCCAGTATGCGGGTTCAAACATGGGTTTTCCTTGTGGTTGGGTTAGTCAAAGGGCGGTTGCCAGTGGGGATCGCGCCAGGCGGCATAGCAGAGGGCGATTTGTGCGGCGGTGGTTTTGTTTTCGGCGAGCGGCGGCAGGTCGTGTTCGGTGAACCAGGCACTGGCGATGGTTTCGCTGTTGGCGCGAAAGGTGCCGCCTACCGCGCGGCAGAGGATGTGGATTTTGTAGATGGTGTAGGCGTTGGCGGGGTGGTTGTGGCGTGCGTGATCCTGCACGGCGATAAGGCGTTCGGGGATGACATCCAGCCCCGCTTCTTCTTGGGCTTCTTTGGCGACGTTTTCACCGATGCTGTGGTTGATGTCGGCCCAGCCGCCAGGTAGCGCCCACAGGCCATTGTTTTCCTGCACGAGCAGGATGCGGGCATCGTCATCAATGATGGCGGCGCGGGCGTCCACTTTCGGGGTTTGGTAGCCGCTTTCGTTGCAGAAAAGGTCGCGGATTTTTTCAGCGGGCAGGTCTGTGTGGTGGTGCAGAATCTCAGCAGCGATGGCGCGGATGCGGGTGAAGCGTTCGATATCGAAGGGGTCTTTGCTGTAGGCCAGCCCCGCCTGGGCGAGGCTTTGCAGTTCGGTGGCCCAGTCGAGCCAGGGCGGGCGGCGCTTCATGGCTGTTTGTCCGTCGTCTTGTCGGCAGGGTCGGGCGGAGTGAGACTTTCCGCCAGGGCAGTCTGCGCATCATGCGAGCCTTCTTCCGCCGCCTGTTGCAGCCAGCGTTCGGCCTCGGCGCGGTTTTTGTCCCAGAGGTAGTTCATCAGGGTTTCTTCGGCGGGCAGATGGTGCTGGGCGGCGGCTTCGCGCAGCCAGGTCAGTCCGGCGCGGCGCTGCACGGGGTAGGGTGAGTTCAGGTATTCGAGGCCGAGACGGTATTGGGCTTCGGCATCGCCCTGCACGGCCTGTTCCTGCCAGTGACGGATGGGATCGTCGTCTTTATCATCGAGTCGCTCTTCTGGCGGGTGTGGGGGCAGATCAGCAATAGGGATATCAATGACTTGCCGGTTGACACGGCGGAAAAGATCGGGGTTGTAGAGGTAGAGGGCGAAGGTGGTGGTGCTGATGAGGATGAGCGCTGCTCCACCCAGCAAGCGGCTGTAGTACCAGCGGTTACGGTCTGTCGGGAGTTCGGGCGGGAGAGGAGTCATTTTCCTTGTCCGTGGGTGGCGCGCAGATAGGTGTCGCGGGCTTTTTTCTGCCAGATTTCTGCTTGCACCGCGCTTTTTTCGACGCATTCGCCGCTGCGGTACAGGGCAGACAGTTCACCGCTTGCCGCCCAGTCGCCTCCGGCAGCGGCCTGTTCGAGCAGTTGCCGGGCGACGGGGCAGTTGCGCACGACACCATCCGCGCGCAGGTAGTGATAGGCCAGGGTTTTTTGGGCGGCGGTGCTGCCCAGGGCGGTAGCGCGGTGGTACCAGTAGACGGCACGGCGGCTGTCGGCAGGGATGCCGATGCCCCGGTCGTAGATGGCGGCCAGTTCTTCAATGGCGGGCAGGTACGCTTGCGCGGCAGCGCGGTTGATGAGGGCAATGGCGTAGCGGCGCACCGGCGGCGACGGGGTGTTGTATGACTGCATGGCCGGGGCTTCGTAGGTGATGACACCGTCCGTGCCGTAGAGGAGCAGGAGACCGAGGCGGTATTCGGCTTCGGGCAGGTGCTGCGCAGCGGCTTGTTGCAGCAACGTGCGGGCTTTACTGCGATCAGCGGCGATGCCGAGGCCTTCCTGATAGCAATACGCCAGGTTGTATTGCGCTTTGGCATTGCCGTCTGCGGCCAGGGCGCTGTAGATACGCACGGCTTCTGCCGCATCGCCCCGCTCGAAAGCGGCTTTCGCTGCTTCCAGCGGGGTTTCTGCTGTCGCCGTCAGACTGAGGGCGAGCCCCAGACTCAGCGCCAGCTGTTTCATGCCCGTTTACCCGGCTGCGAGTCGTCTTTGCTGTGCTTGAACATTTCTGCGATGCCGCCGAGGGCACCGATGATGCCGCTGGATTCCATCGGCATGAAGACGGTTTTTTGCTGCTCGCTTTCGGCGAATTTGGCCAGTGCGCGCACGTATTCCTGGGCGACGAAGTAGTTGATGGCGTTGGTGCCGCCTTCGGCGATGGCTTTGGAGACCATGTCTGTTGCCCGTGCTTCAGCCTGTGCCTGCCGTTCGCGCGCCTCAGCTTCAAGGAAGGCAGCTTCTTTGCGGCCTTCGGCTTCGAGCACTTGCGATTGTTTCAGGCCTTCGGCGCGCAGGATTTCCGCCTGCCGCTGCCCTTCGGCTTCGAGGATTTG
>CAURDG010000206.1:0-3143 GCA_963523555.1 uncultured Cardiobacterium sp. | reverse complement strand
CACCATGAAAAACGCAAAAAACTGGCGGACGGAAGATCCCTACCACGCCCGCGAACAACGCAAATACGGCGCGAACCCCCTGCCTAGCCGCGAATACATCCTCAGCTGGCTGGAAGCGCAGGGCAAACCGCTCACCTTCACGCAAATCACCAAAGCCTTCGCCATGGACAGCGAAGAAGCCGACCGCCTGCAATACCGCCTGAAAGCCATGCTCAGCGCCGGACAGCTCATGTGCAACCGCCAGGGTCGCTACGGCGTCACCCGCAAAATGGATCTCATCGCCGGCTTCGTCATCGCCCACCAGGAAGGCTACGGCTTCCTCAGCCCGGAAAGCGGCGAACCGGACGGCTTCATCCCGCCCAAATACATGGCCGAACTCATGCACGGCGACAAAATCCTTGCCCGCGTCAAGCACGAAGACGACAGCGGCCGCAAAGACTACGCGCCGGTGGAAATCCTCGAACGCGCGCAAAAACGCATCGTCGGCAAACTCGCCGTACAACATGGCGTGTGGACCCTCGTCCCGGAAAACCGCCGCCTGACTCAGCACATGCTCATACCGGCGGGCGAACTCGGCGGCGGCAAGGCGGGACAAGTCGTCATCGGCGAAATCACCGCCTACCCCTCGCGCTACCGGCAGCCCATCGGCAAAATCATCGCCGTCCTCGGCGAAGCCATGTCGGCCGGCATGGAAACCGATATTGCCATCGAAAACCACAACATCCCCGCCGAATTCCCCGCCGACGTCCTCGCCGAAAGCGAACGCCTGCCCGACGAACTGCAAGCGGAAGACTATGACAACCGCCTCGACCTGCGCCACCTGCCCTTCGTCACCATCGACGGCATCACCGCGCGCGACTTCGACGACGCCGTCTATGCCGAAAAACGCGGCAGCAACTACCGCCTCTACGTCGCCATTGCCGACGTCGCCCACTACGTCCGCCCCGACAGCCCGCTCGACGTAGAAGCCTACAACCGGGGCACCTCCGTGTACTTTCCCGACCGCGTCATCCCGATGTTGCCGGAAAAACTCTCCAACGGCCTCTGCTCGCTCAACCCCGATGTGGACCGCCTGGCGATGGTCTGCGAAATCACCCTCGCGCCGGACGGCAGCATCAAGCGCAGCGCCTTCCACGACGCCGTCATCCACTCGCATGCCCGCCTTACCTACGAAACCGTCGAAGAAATCCTCTTTGCCGACAACACCCTGCTGCGTGACAGCTTCGCCAAACTCGCTCGCCCGCTCGATACCCTGAAAAGCGTGTACCACATCCTGCACGCCGCCAGAGAAGCGCGCAGCGTCATCGATTTCCACGCCGCCGAGCCCGAATTCATCTACGACAGCGAAGGCAAAATCGAAACCATCAAAACCCGCGAACGCCTCGAATCGCACCGCCTCATCGAAGAATGCATGATTGCGGCAAACATCTGCGCGGCCAAAACCATCGGCAAATACAAAATCCCCGCCCTCTACCGCGTCCACGACGACCCCAGCGAAGAACGCCTCGCCCGCCTCATCGACTTCCTCGGCAAACGCGGCATCCGCTGGCAGGGCGGAACAGAAAGCGCCACCCCGCAACAATTCTCCGAACTGCTCACCCGCTGCGCCGAACGCCCCGACTACGCACAAATCGAAACCATGGTACTGCGCAGCATGAGCCAGGCCATCTACGTTCCGGACAACCGTGGCCACTTCGGCCTCGCGCTCGAACACTACGCGCACTTCACCTCGCCCATCCGCCGCTACCCCGACCTGCTCGTGCACCGCGCCATCCGCCACCACCTGCACGGCGGCAGCCGCGAAGACTACCCGTACAGCGCCGAAAGCATGGTCGAAAAAGGCAAACACTGCTCGATGACCGAACGCCGCGCCGACGAAGCCACCCGCGACGCCATGGACTTCCTCAAATGCGAATTCATGAGCCACCGCATCGGCGAGCACTACCATGGCCGCATCGCCGGTATCACCAACTTCGGCTTCTTCGTGGCCCTGGACGACCTCGGCATCGACGGCCTCGTCCACGTCTCGACCCTGACCAACGACTACTACCACTACCACAGCGACACCTTCACCCTCACCGGCGAACGCAGCGGCTACCGCTTCGCGCTGATGGACGAAGTCGAAATCCAGGTTGCCAAAGTCGATCTCGAAGACCGCAAAATCGACTTCGAACTCATCGCCCACCAGGGCAAAGCACTCGGCGGCGGCAAAAAACGCGGCAAGACCACCGCCCCGCCTGCCCAGACAACAACACCGGCGGCTAAAACAACAGAACCCGCGCAAGCGACAAAAACCGCAAAAGCCGCCAAAACCACGAAGACTGCGGAAAAAGCGACCAAACCCGCCAAAGCGGAGAAAGCTGCGAAGACCGCAGAAACCGCAACAAAACCCGCCAAAGCGGCCAAAGCCGCGAAAACCGCAGAAAAAGCAGCAAAACTCGCCAAAGCGACCGAAGCTGTGAAGACTGCAGAAAAAGCAGCGAAACCCGCCAAAGCGGCCAAAGCCGCGAAGACCGCAGAAAAAGCAGCAAAACCCGACAAAGCGGGCAAAGCTGTGAAGACCGCAGAAAAAGCAGCAAAACCCGCCAAGGCAGCCAAAGCCGCGAAGACTGTGGAAAAAACGGAAAAAGCCACAAAAACAGCAGCCAAAGCCGCTAAAACAGAAAAAGCAACGAAAAAAACCACTGCCAAAGCCAAGCGGACAAAAAAGAACGCCTGACATGCTGACGGAGCCGGCACTTACGCCGCTTGGCGGGTCCAGCATTTACGCCGCTTGGCGGGTCCAGCATTTACGCCGCTTGGCGGGGCCAGCATTTACGCCGCTTGGCGGGGCCAGCATTTACGCCGCTTGGCGAGACCAGTATTTGCGCCGCTTGGCGAGGCCAGTAACCACGCCGCTTGGCGGGGCCAGCATTTACGCCGCATGGCGAGACCAGTATTTACGCCGCTTGGCGAGACCAGTATTTACGCCGCTTGGCGGGGCCAGCATTTACGCCGCTTGGCGGGCCCAGTATTTACGCCGCTTGGCGAGGCCAGCATTTACGCCGCTTGGCGAGCCCAGTCTTTACGCCGCTTGGCGGGCCCAGTCTTTACGCCGCTTGGCGGGGCCAGCATTTACGCCGCTTGGCGGGGCCAGCATTTAC
>CAURDG010000205.1:0-3148 GCA_963523555.1 uncultured Cardiobacterium sp. | reverse complement strand
TAGGGCAGATAGTGTTTCAGCAGGTCAATAAAGCGGTCGGTGTCGTGGAAGTCGCCGATGGCGTTGAAGTGCCAGCCGTTTGCGCCACGCTTCACAGTGGCGAAGGTCATGGCGCAGGCGCGGTTTGTCGGGTCGCTGCCGATGTCGTAGCGGCAGATTTCCTGGCCTTTGCCATCCAGGGCGCGGATGTAGGCGCGGCGCACGCCGGCGAAGCTCTGTCCGCGTTCGTGGCCTTTGTAGATGGCGACGACAAAGAGGATTTGCTGGTAGCTGTCGGGCAGGGTGTCCAGATCCACTTCGATTTGCTCGGCGTCATCACCCGCGCTGCTGCCGCTCTGGTTGTCGCCGGAGAGGCGCACTTTGCCGCTGGGGTGGGTGAGCGAGTTGTAGAAGACGACGTCGCCGCCTTCCAGCGTCGGCCGGCCATTTGCGCCCGTTTTGCCGAGGTTGCGCACTTTGCCGTTTGCATCCAGCAGGAAGGCGACGGCGTCAAGGTCGTAAGCGGGACTGCTTGGCGCGATGTCCCAGCCGAGACCGATGGTGAGGCGGGAAAGGTCGTAGCCTGATTCTTTGCGCAGGCTGACGCCCTGACCTTTTTGCAGGTTGATGGCCATGTTTACAGCACGATGTTGAGTTCTGGGGGCGGCGGCGGCAGTTCGTCCAGCCCACTGACTTCTTTGCCGCTTTCGATTTTCTGGCTGGAAACGGAGATGGAGGAGCTGACCCACTGGAAGAAGCTCTTGATGGAGGTGGCGTCGGCGGTGTCGAGCGAGACGACGGTTTCGGTGATGCGTTTCAGGGTGGCAGTGTCCGCGCCGGGGCCGGCGGCGCAGGCGACGAAGGTGCCGGTTTTCACGCCCCGGATGGCGGCGATGCCTTTTTCCAGGTCGTCGGTCGGGGCGCCGTCGGAGAGGAGGAAAACCACGGGTTTCCAGTCGCCTTTGACTTCGGCGCTGCCTTTCACCACTTCGCGGTTGATGCAGTCGGCCAGCAGGGTCAGCGCGGCACCGAGGGCGGTCATACCGCTGGCGCGCAGGTCGGGCACCTGGAAGTTCATCAGTTCAGTAAGCGGGGTGAGCTGTTTGGCGTCGTTGTTGAAGGTGATGACGGAGAGATAGGCGGTTTCCAGCGCGTAGGGGTCTTGACGCAGGGCAGAGACGAGAACTTGCAGGCCATTGCGCACGGATTCAATGGCTTCTCCGTGCATGGAGCCGGAGGTATCAACGAGGAGGTAAACGGGAAGGCGTCGCATGGGATTTCCTTAATGGGGTTGGCAAAAAGGCAGCCGCCGGGGCTGCCTTGTGTGGCTTAAAGGTAGGGGACGATTTTTGGCAGGATGAGATCCGGCGTTGCACCCTGGCTGTTTTCGCCGATGGCGTGCATTTTCCATTCGCCGTTGTGGCGATAGACCTTCGCCATGATTTGCGCGGTGTGGTTGCCTTGCGCGGAGAGATCGTAGCGGGCGATTTCTTTGCCCGTCTGCCCGTCCACCAGGCGGCAGTAGGCGTTTTCCACCTGGCTGAAATTCTGTCCGGTGTAGTTGCTGACGGTGAAGACCAGGGTTTTGACGTTGGCCGGGATACGGTTCAGGGCGACGGCGATTTGTTCGTCGTCCCCGTCGCCTTCGCCGGTGCGGTTGTCGCCGCTGTGCTGGACGCTACCGTCGCGGCTGGCCAGCTGGCCGAAATAGACGAGATCGATGGGGTTGTTGTTGTCATCGAAGATGAAGCAGGAAGCATCAAGGTCGATAGACTGCTCACGGCCAAAGCCGAACAGGCCTTTTTTCTTGGCGACGTCCCAGCCGAGACCCATGACGACGCTGGTGAGTGTGCCGCCCGCTTCTTTTTCCAGAGAAATTTTCTGGCCTTTTTGCAGATTGACTGCCATAAGCACTCCTTGATTGAGGAAGGTTGATGGAAAGAAAGCGCGGGCGATTGTACCAGCATTACCCCGCTTATAATGCGCGCATTTTTAACCACTTACCCCGCCATGCCCGCCTATTCCCTGCCCTACGGCACCCTGCATCTCGACATTGACCATGCCGACCTGCCGCCGGACGACCTTTTCGCCCTCGGTGCCCGCGATAACCCGCGCCGCGCCTTCCTTTTCGTCAGCAAAGTGCTGGGCAAACACATCCCGGTGCCGACCGCGACCCTCGCCCGTGTGCATCGCCTGCTTGCCGCGAAACTGCCCGCCGACCTGCCTGCCCCCGTGCTTTTCATCGGCATGGCGGAAACGGCGACCGCATTGGCGCAAGGCGTCTTTGAAGCCTGGCTTGCCGCCCACCCGGCCACGCCCGCGCTCTACCTGCACACCAGCCGCTTGCGCGTCGCTGGCGCCGACATCTGCCCCTTCGAAGAAAGCCACAGCCACGCCGCGCAGCAATGGCTGCACCTGCCCGCCGAGCGCAGTCTGCTCAATGCCGCGCAAAGCCTGGTGCTGATTGATGACGAACTCTCGACCGGCAACACCTTCCGCGCCCTCGCATCCGCCTTGCGCCCGCAACTGCCCGCCCTGCGCACGACGCACTGGCTCTCGCTCACCGATTTCAGCCCGCCTGCCGCCGCTGGCGGCGTGCAGCGCCACAGCCTGCTGCGCGGCCGCTGGCATTACGAAGCGACCGCTACCGTGCCACTCGTCGCTAGCGTGCAGGAAGCGCCCATTACCATCGCCGACAGCGGCTTTGGCCGCCTCGGTATCCGCCAGGCGGTGCGGCTGGATTCCGCCGTTTGGGCGGAGACGGGCGACATCGGCGCGGGGGCACGCGTCCTCGTCCTCGGCACCGGCGAATTTATCCACCCACCCGCCGTCTTCGCCCGCGAACTCGCGGCGCGCAGCGGCGCGGATGTGTATCTGCAATCGAGCAGCCGCTCGCCCGCACTCCCATGGGGCGCGCTGCCGCACAAACGCAGCTTCGCCGACCCCTACGACGCCGGTGTGCCTTACTACCTCTACAACCTCGCCACGCCTGACGCCTACGACCACGTTTTTATCTGCCACGAACACCCCGCCAACGCGGCGTTGCAGGAAACTGCTGCAACGCTGGATGCGCGACTGCTGCATTTGCGCGCCAAGCGGGATGAAACCTGACCTCGCCAAGCGGCGGTTTTGCTGGGTTCGTGCCAAGCGGTGATTTTGCTGGGTTCGC
>CAURDG010000204.1:0-3156 GCA_963523555.1 uncultured Cardiobacterium sp. | reverse complement strand
TGGCGCGTCCAGTATTTACGCCGCTTGGCGCGTCCAGTATTTACGCCGCTTGGCGGGGCCAGTATTGACGCCGCTTGGCGCGTCCAGTATTGACGCCGCTTGGCGGGCCCAGTATTTATCCCGCTTGGCGGGCCCAGTATTTATCCCGCTTGGCGGGGCCAGTGTTTATCCCGCTTGGCGACTATTTCGCAAAATACGCGTGACGCTCCTGTTTGAACCGTTAACATATCGCTATATTCCATCCACTACAGAAGAATCCTCATGTCCTCACGCAACAACCAACCTTCACGATCCTGGCTGCCGGGTCTGCTCCTCATCCTCGGCCTATGTATTTATCCTTTTATTTGGGGACGGCAAACGCCAGAAGAGAAAAGCGAACTTCCGGATCCCACCGACCGCTTCGCTTACCGCGATTGGAAAAGCATCATCGCCCCCGATGATGAAGCACCGGAGTCCGGCTTCACCATGTACCGCTTCTTTACCAACCGCCCGCAGCAAATCACGCGCGAACGTGTGCCGCACATCATGATTGATTCTGACAGTTACCCCCTTATCAGACATGATGAAAATAAGACTATGCCCGATATGTACGCAGGTGATGCTGCTGCCTACTGGCTGGGCAAAATACACGTCCGCAAGCGGGGGCAATACCGCCTTGTTGTCGCACCACGCATCACCTCCGGGCTGCGTATTGACGTAGATGGGAAAACTGTCTTTAACGGCAACGGAAAGCAGCGTCCGAAAAAGGATACGGATATTCTGCTATCTCTCTCTGCCGGTGAGCACAGAATCGAAGGCAAATATCGCGAAGAACAGTTTGTTGGTTTGGGATATTTACGCCTCCATTTATTCCCTGTTGACCACGAGCGCGACGATAACGCCGTGCGCCAAGCAATAGATGCGCAGCAACTGCCGGGCGAGACTGTGGTTTATGTCGCTTCCATCAACGGTACGGAAAGGGAAGACCGCTCCATTATCGTGGAGCTGCCGTATGGGAAAGACAGCCCGCCAAGCATCCTCATCCTTAACAGCAGCCAAGCCATCAACTGGCGTTTGAACGGCAATCTTCCACGGCTTATTGTCGAAAACCATGCCGATAACACCATTGCCACCGTTGAGGAACAATCCTTACCTGCCGATATCCCACGCATCCACTTCGATGGCGAGCTGCCGCAATTAGAAACCCGGGTGAAATTCTTCTGTCTCTGCACAAGTGGCGCGGATAGTGTGTTCTATTGCCGCGATGATTACGGCGACGTCATCGGTTTGCCTGATTTCGCTGCACGTATTCAAATGATGACGGGTTTCCCTCTGAATGGCTACGGTTACATCGACTGGATGAAGAAGGACGACGATTCTTACCTGTTTATCCGCAAAGGCAAGATGGAGGCTCTTATTGAGCAGTACCAGAAAGATAAAGCAAAATCTGATAAGTGGTGCCGTGATAATCGTGAGAAGAGATAGATGATGCTTGCCAGGAAAGGCCTGAGTATGTGACGAACCCAGGTTTTATCCCGCTTGGCGTCACTTTGGCAGCGAACTGATCGTGCGGATGTCGGCGATAGGCTCGCTGCCGAATTGCTCACTCAGACAGTAGGCCAAAATTTTCAGCGCGGTGTCATTGGCATTTTGCAAGCCGCCGTCGGCGTGGATTTTGGCGAAGCGCTCGCGCAATGGGAAGTGCGGATCGCGGCGCATACTTTCCTGCATGGCGGTATCAACGGTGCCGGGGGCAAGACTGACGATGCGTACACCGCTCTCTTCGCTTGCGGCACTGGCAGCGTGGCGGTCGAGCGCGGCTTTGCTCGCACCATAGATGCTCCAGCCAGCGTAGGCTTTGCGGCCCGCGCCGCTACCAATGTGAACGATGTTGACGTTATCCGGGTGGCGCGCTTCTGCAACCACAGCGTTACTGAGCAGAAGTGGTGCGGTGATATTGAGGTTGACGGCAAGCGTTATCTGCTCTTCAGCCTGCGTACCTAGCGTGGCAGATGGGGCGACAGTGCCAGCGTTGTTGAAAAGCCACAGGCGTTCGGCCTCTGCGCAGAAGCGACGGAAGGGGGGGCTGTGGATGAGGGCGAGGACAGCCACGGGGTTAGCAAGGTCGCAACGGATTTCTTGCAGCGTATGCGGGTAGCTAGCAGCCAGCGCGGAGTTGCTGCCGCGTGCGATGCCAAGGACACGCGCGCCGTTTTGTAGCCAGGCAGCGGCAAGGGCAGCGCCAAGGCCATAGCTGTGGCCGGTGATAATGACGGTTTCGCTCATAGATGTTGTTCCTTGTGGTAATGGGCATTGGCGAGGCGGGCGTAGGCAGCGCCGTCAAGGGTTTCCGGGCGCGCGGTCGGGTCAATGTCGAGCGCAGCAAGTTCGTCCGGGCTGAACCACGCGGCAAAAGTGTGGCGCAGCATTTTGCGGCGCTGGTTGAAGGCGCGGCTGACGGTTGCCGCGAAGGCCGCTTCATCATCAATCGCCCAGGCAGGCGTGGCGCGCGGCACAAGGCGGACGATGGCGCTATCGACTTTCGGCGGCGGCGCAAAGGCGGCGGGCGGGATGGTGAAGAGGGCAGCGGTGTCGCACCAGAGCTGCATCATCAGGCTGAGGCGGCCGTAGTCTTTACCGCCCGGTGCCGCGGTGATGCGCTCCACGACTTCTTTTTGCAGCATGAAATGCATATCGGCGATGCGCGCGCGCGCGGCGAGACAGTGGAAAAGGATGGGTGAGCTGAGGTTGTAGGGCAGATTGCCGACGAGACGCCAGTGTTCGGGCTGTGGCGGGATTTGCGCAAAGTCAACATCCAGGATGTCGGCATGGATGAGATGCAACTCGCCCAGCGGAGCAGCGCGGGTGGTAAGCGGAGCGATAAGGCGGGTGTCGTATTCAATAGCGGTCAGACGTCCGGTTTCGCGCAAGAGCGGCAGGGTGAGTGCACCAAGACCGGGGCCGATTTCCAGCAGGGCATCATCCGGCTGCGGGCGGATGGCGGCAATAAGACGGTCAATGACGTGCTCGTCGCGTAGAAAATGTTGGCCGAGGCGTTTGTCGGCACGGATGAATGAGCTCATGGATGGTGACGTTTGAGGTAGGTATCGATGACATTTTTCCCCGCAATCAGCAGGCCGTAGCAGAGGAAGGCGCCGGGTGGCAGGGCGGCGAGGA
>CAURDG010000203.1:0-3178 GCA_963523555.1 uncultured Cardiobacterium sp. | reverse complement strand
TTCGATTAAATAATATTGACCTATTATTTAATATATATATGAATAATTAAGTATATTAGCCATAAACGCTGGGTTTGTGGGAAGGGTAGGGCGCCAAGCGGGATAAAACCTGGGGTTGTGGGCAGCTGCCAAGCGGGATAAATACGGGGCTCGTGGCAAGCCGCCAAGCGGGATAAAACCTGGGTTCGTGGCGAGCCGCCAAGCGGGATAAATGCTGGGTTCGTGGCGAGCCGCCAAGCGGGATAAATCCTGCGTTCTTCTGCGGTGCCTCAGGGGTCCGTGGCAAACGGGTTGATGTAAACCGCCTGCGGCCAGACAGTGCGCACGGCAGCTTCGTCGCGGCGGTGGTAGAGGATTTTGATGTTCGGCCCGGCGTCGATGGTGGCGTAGGTCTCAAGACCGTCGGCGCGTTGTTGCCAGAGCCGGTGCAGGGCGTCTAGGCTTGCGCCGTGCAGGTAGGCCAGCGCGGGACGGGCGGCGAGCATGGTGGCATGCATGGCGAGCGCATTGGCTTCTGCCGTCGCGCCGAGGGTGGTGAAGTCGCGCGCGTGGATGGCGGCTTCTATGGTGGCAAGGTCGCGCGCGGCGGTTGCCGGCCAGGCGGCATAAAGCGGGCTGGTGGCGGTGGTGTGGTTCATGCCGTCGCCGCTTGCGGTTTTTTTTGCGCCGCTGTCGATGGGCAGGAGGGCAATGCGCAATTCCTGCCAGTCGCTGGCAATGGGTGCGGCGATGCTGTCGCTGCCGTCTGTTTTTTCGCCTTTGTCCCATTTGACGAAGCCGTGCCAGAGCGAGCGCGCCGCACTGCCGCTGCCAATGCGGGCCAGGGCGGAGAGGACGGCAGCGGGCAGGCCGAGCTGCCAGTAGACGTTAAGCGCCAGGGTGAGTGCAGCAAAGCCGGAGGCGCTGGACGCGAGGCCGGCAGCGGTGGGGATGGTGTTTGTGCTGCTGATGGCGAGCGGCTGCGGCGCGCCCCGGCGGATGTGTTCGATGAAGGCGAAGCTGCGGCGGTGCAGGGGGCTGTCGGTTGCGGCGCGTTCGCCGTTCAGGGTGATGCTGTCGGTTTCTGCCGCGCGGATGGTGGTGCGGCTGCCGTGTGCGCCCAACGAGATGGAGAGGCTGCCATTCACCGGCAGGTTCAGTACGCGGTCGCGTTTGCCCCAGTATTTGGCAAGCGCGATGTTGGCAGGGGCGTAGGCGGTCGCGGTTTCTATGGGTTCGAGTTGCTGCGGCAGGTAGGGGGCGAGGTAGTCGGCGGGGGTCATGGCGATTCTGGGCGGTGAGATGGAAAAGCGTGTGGTTGTCTCGCTTGGCGGGGTCAGGTGTGCTTGCGCCGCCAGTTGTAGTGGCTCAAGGTGGCGATGCCGTGCAGGAGGAAGGATGCCAGCAGGATGATGCCGGGTCGGGCATCCCCGGTATAGTCTTTGAGGTTGCCGATAAGGTTGAGCATGGCGACGTAGGCCAATATGTAGAGGCAGGCAAGCACAAGGAAGTGGATGAGGGCAGCCAGACTGCGGTGGATGGTTTCCGGCCTGGGCGGGTTTCTGGCGGTGATGAAAACCGCCACGATGAGGCCGAGCAGCACGGCGACAGGCCCCGGAATATCTTTGCGGAAGACGTTGTAACCGATAGCGCTAATGCCGAGCGCCATGAGGATGGTGGCGGCGGTGGTGAGGTGTTTGGCTGTTTTCCGGTTCGGCAGCGGTGGGGCGTAACTGTAGATGAGGACGAGGGCGAGGGCCGGCGCGGTGATGAGGCTAAGGGCGGTAAGCAGCGGCGTTTTGACGATAAAGGCGTGTTCGTCACTGCCCGGCAGGTTGCCGATGATGTAGGCAGCGACGATGAGGATAGCGATGACACCGTGGTCAAGCATGGCCCGGCGCAGGTTGATGGTGTCAGGCGGGAGGCGGCACCAGGCTTGGCCGTAGAGGATGAGGCTGAGGATGGCGGTGATGTTCTGCACCGTGGTTTGCGCAGGCAGAAGCCGCCAGTTCGCGGGGATCAGGCTGTAGATGAGGCCGAGAATATAGGCGACACGGGTGATGTGCAGCGACAGGCCGTCTTGCGGACGCGGCGGCAGCCAGCCCGCACTGATGGCGTATTTTGTGCGCCACAGAATGTGCGCGCCGCGCAGCAGCAGCCAGGTTATGAGGATACTGGCTAGCGGCAAGCCAGCTTCCGGCAGGGATTCGGCGCCTGCCGGGCAGATAATGCAGTGGTCGCCGGTGTAGGGGTTGGGGCGCGGTCCTGTGTAGGCGGAGTAGGCGGGCAGCAGAAAGCAGATGGCAATATCGATGAACCACCCGTAGCGCAGACCGGCAAGTGGCAGGTGGTAACGCATGAGTTCGCGCAGGCGCGGCCAGGCAGTGAGGTAGTGCTCGTCGGAAACGTCGCCGGTATCGTCGTACAGGCGCCGCCAGTCCTGCCAGACGGGGCCGGGGTCGCAGTTAAGGAAGTGGCGGCGCAGTGTCCACCAGCGGCGCAGGATGCCGTATTCGAGCCAGGCGGCAAGGTCGGGGTAATGTGTGGCGAGGATGCTGTCGCGCTCTTCAGGGTCACCGCCTGCGGTGATGTGGTCGGTGAGCAGGCGGTGGGTGTCCGGGTCGCGCAGGTTGTAGTGCTGCTGCACCCAGAGACGGCTGTGTGAATAGTTGCCGTCATCAAGGCAAGCGGTCAGCGCAGTCGTGTAGTCAAGGTAGAAGTCGATGTTATCGAGGGCGGGGTTGGTGGCCTGGCTTTGCAGAATAGCGAGCAGTTGCGCGTCGTCCTGCCCCTGCCATGCCTGTTGCAGTTGCCGCAAGAGGACGGTGGCTTCGAGAGGGGTAAAGGTGGGCTGGGCGCTGCCGTCCTGATAGTCATGCGCGGCGGGTTCAGCGAGCGGGTAGGGTTGTTCCGGGGCTGCGGGCGGGGTGTCGCGGTAGTCGTGCGCGGCGGGTTCAGCGAGCGGGTAGGGTTGGCTGGGTTCATGCTGGCTGACGCTGTTATCACTATTGCCCTCGACGCTAGCAGGCGGCTTGCCCGGCATCCAGCCCGTGGGGCGGCGGGGTTCGTCGCAGCGGTTTTCGTAGTGGGGGCGCAAACTCAGGGCTTCTTCGTAAGCGGCGCGGACGCGGCGGAAGCCTGCCGGGTCACGGTCAGGACGGTGTTGGCGGATGAGTGCCGCGTAGGCGGTCTTGATGGC
>CAURDG010000202.1:0-3188 GCA_963523555.1 uncultured Cardiobacterium sp. | reverse complement strand
GCGGTGAGTTCGCTGCCCAGTTTGGCTTCGCCCGTGATGCTGATGCTGCCCGTGTGGTTGGCGGTATTGGTGGCATCCGGCCCGGCGTTGTCGGCAATGGTGTCTCGTTCGGCGGCCGTCAGCAGCGGAACGCGCGGGTCGCGGTCGTCACTGCGGTCGTCCGCAGCGGGGGAAATGCTGTGTTCGCGTTTGCTCCAGCCGCTGATGTCGTTGTAGCTGAGGTAGTTGCCGCCTTGTTGCGGGGCGTTGTATTTGACGGCGTAGGTCATGTCGCCGCCTTCGATGCGGTTGCCCGCGATGAGGTTTTCGCCCGCGTTTTCGAGGGCGATGCCCGCGTATTCTTCGTGTTCGCCACGCGCGGCGTTTTGTTTGCCAATGTTGCGGATGTCATTCGCGACGATGATGTTGCCGCTACCGCCAATGGCAATACCGTGGTTCCAGGCGCCGTCGGTGTGGTTCTGGATGACGAGGTTGTTGTCCGAGCTGATGGACAGGCCGTTGTCGTAGGACGGCACGGTGGTGTTTTTGGCAATGATGGCGTTATCCGCGCCTTTGGTGAGGCCGATGCCTTCAAAGGCGGTTGTCGAGCGGGCCATTTCGATATGGTTGTCGATGGCGGCGATACCGGTCGGCGCTCCAAGGTCGGTGGCGTGACCGCCAATGCCCATGCCGCCTTTGATGTTATGGATGCGGTTGCCGATGATGGCGGCATCCGGGCTCGCGTCCTTGATCATGACGCCGAAGCCGTCGGTACGGTCCGCCAATCCTGCGCCATCGATATCGTTATCAATGACGCGCAGATGGCTGCTGCCGCTGCCCGCTTTCTGGTAGCCCTGGGCGAGGATGGCGCTGCCGCCGCTGTTTTTGATGGCGAGCTTGCTGATCTGGATGTGTTCGCCGTCGGTTATCTGGATGGCGTTTGCGGCGGCGTCGCCGTTTTTCCACTGCATGTCCAGCACGAAGTTGCGCAGGTGGATGTGGTGGGTGTTGCTGCCGGACGGGATAAGGATGGCCGCGTTGTCGTGGTCTTTGTTGTAGGTGAGGACGGTGGCATTACCCTGGCCGCTGATGATTTTGTTCTCTGCCCCCGCGAGGTTGATTTGCCCGATGCTGTAGTGTCCGGCGGGGATGTTGATGTGGCGGATGTTCGGGTCGTTGATGGCGTTTTGCAGGCGCGCGGTCATGTCCGCCCCCCATTTGGCATCGCTGAGGTCAGCGGTGGTGGTGGCATCCGCCGGAGTGTCCAGCAGGCTATCGCGCGCCTGTTTTTCGGCTTGCTGCACCCGCGCCAGCCAGTCGTTGCCGTTCGGCATTTTTATGGTTGTGCTGCGTTCGACCGTTTCGTGATTGCCGGCGTTGTCGGTGTATTCGGCGGTGACGCCGAGGTGCTGGCCGATATCCACGAAGCGCGGGGTGTAGGTGTTGCCCGTCACGCCTGCGATAGGCTCGCCGTCGAGGAACCACTGGTATTTGACCCCGCTCGTGGGGACGCCGTCGCTGTCCTGGATGGTGGCCGTGAGGGGTGAACCGGCGATGCTTGTGCCGCCAAGGTCAATCATGCCTCTGTGGTTGCCGTTGGTGTTGGCTATGTCAAGCGGGCTGCTGATGGGGTTTTCATCATGCTGGGCATGGTCTTTATAGGCCGCCTGCACGGTGATTTTATGCCCGGCATCGTCGGGGGTGAGGGTATAGGTCTTGCCGTTGGCTTTGTCGATAGCGACGCCGTCGCGCATCCACTGGTACTGCACCTTGTCGGCATCGAAGCCGTCGCCGTCGCTGATATGGGCGGTGAGTGTCTGCCCGGCGGTGCTGCCACCCGTGATAGTAATGCTGCCCTGCTGGTTGTTACCGGGGTAGTTGGGGTCATCCTGTACGGTGAGGGTGAAGGTTTTGCTGAAGTCGCGCCCGCCGCTGTCGGTTGTTTCCACCAAGAGGGTGACGGTTGGCTCTGTCGCAAAGTCCAGGTGTTGTCCGGCTTTGAGTTTAAGTGTGCCATCAGCCGTAACTTCAAAGCGGCTGTCGCTAACCCGGTAGCGGTGCGTATCCCCTGCATCGGGGTCGATGGTGGTCAGCTTGCCAACCATCACGCCATCTATGCCTTCACGGATCTCGTTGGCGGATAGCTGGATGTCGGTCGGGGACTGGTTGCGGCTACCGTCAATATCCATGACGGTGGTCGTCATGCCGTTACGTGTTTTGCCCTGGAACAGTTCACCCAGCACATTCGCGCCATAGTCGGCGGATGCGACGTGATCCACGCCGGGGATGATTTCGCGCTGGGTGTGGAAACCTGCCTGCGCGTAGCGTTCCTGCCCCTGCTGCGAGGCGGCAAGCGCGTCAAATTCCGCGCCGTTATCCTCGCTGCCGACCAGCCATTTGAGCTGGAAGCGTTGTTTGAATTCGTCCGTCGGGGTCTTGCCAAATTCTAGCGGGTGCTCCATGCCGCCACCGCCGATCATCAGCGCGCCACCGCCGCTGAACAGGTCGTTATGCTGCGGCAACAGGTAGTAGCTGATCAGTTCGGCACCGCCGGAATAGCCGACCAGCCAGATATTGCCTTTATCCACGTTGTAGCGGCTGCATACGTCTTCAATCATCACGCGCAGGTAGGCCGCGTTTTGCTCACCGTTTTTCCACCAGGTGCCAGTGGCGGTATCCGGCGTTTGCGGCACTAGCAGGGTGAAGCCTTTGTCAGTTCCCTGCTCAGTGTAAGCAGACAGGCTGGACGGATAGCCCTTGACCCCATCGCCATGCAGATACATCACTAATCCCCGACCAGCGTTTTCCGGGCCGATAAGGCGGTAGTTGCCTTCCAGACCGGCGGCGCTGAAATGGTGCTCGTGTGAATTGGAACTGCCGCCGCTACCGTGGCTCAAATCCGGACTTGTGGCACTGGCGAGCGTCGCGCCTTCCGCGTTTTTCAGGGTCACACTGTATGCCTTGTTGCCATCGGCGACGCCGTTATGCGCCGTTTCAACATCAAAAGTCAGCTTGGTTTCGCCCTTGGCAATGGTCAGCGTGCGGGTTTCAGCCCGGACGTTGCTGTTATTCCCATTCAGCGGACGGATTTCCACTTCGACGCGCACATCCTGCGCCGCTGCTTTACTCAGGCTGAGGGTATATTGCGCAGCCTCCCCTTCCTGCACGCTGGATACGCCTTGCAGATTGAGGGTAGGAACATCATTGGC
>CAURDG010000201.1:0-3191 GCA_963523555.1 uncultured Cardiobacterium sp. | reverse complement strand
CCACCTCATCAACCACGACAAACCGCACCTGCGCCTCATCGCCCGCATCGAGCGCGACGGACACGAACACCTGCTCGGCATCGAAAAAAACGCGCGCGAACACCGCCTGCGCCTCGACGGCGAAAACCTCAAAACCCTGAGTGTTCTTGCCGCCCTCACCCCAAACCAAATACTCAACAGCGACAACTTCGCCCTCATCGACCAAGGCCCGGAACACCGCCGCCGCTACCTCGACTACGGCCTCTACTACCACAACCCCGCCTTCCTCCCCGACTGGCAGCGCTACAACTACGCCCTGAAAAACCGTAACGCCGCGCTGCGGCAAAACTGGCGCGCCGCCGATCTCGCGCCCTGGAACCACATCCTCGGCGAAACCGGCAGCCGCATCGACACCTACCGCCGCGCCTACCTCGCCGCCCTCGAACAGGCACTCAATACCTACCACGCCGAACTCGGCGGCCTTGACCCCATCCACATCCACTACCAGCGCGGCTGGACAGGCGACGACCTCACCGCGCAACTCACCGCCAACAACGAACGCGACAGCCAGCTCAAACACACCCGCGACGGCATCCACCGCGCCGACATCCGCTTCCACGCAGACGGACGCGACATCGCGCACCACTACTCGCGCGGCCAGCAAAAAACCCTCATCTGCGCCCTCATCCTTGCGCAAACCCGCCTGATTACCGCCGACAACGGCAGCCACCCCGTTATCCTTATCGACGACATCGCCGCCGAACTCGACCGCCGCCGCCAGCACATGCTGCTGAACTTCCTTGCCGACAGCGGCGCACAGCTCTACATCACCCACATCGACGGCGACCTGCCGCTGCCGGACAGCCTCGCCGACCATCAGCACCTGCGCATCGACGCGGGCCGCATCAGCGAAAAACAGCCATAACCGCCGACAAAGCAAAGAAATGTCCCATCTGTAGTCAGCGCAAGACAGCAGGTATATAATCCGCGCCCATCGCGGGTGTAGCTCAATGGTAGAGCAGAAGCTTCCCAAGCTTACGACGAGGGTTCGATTCCCTTCACCCGCTCCACACCCACTTATCAGCCCCTATCAGGGGCTTTCTTTTTGCCTGTAAAAACCGCCACTTATCAAAATATTTCCCCTCACGGGCTATCAGGGAATACCCCCCAAGCGCAGATAATTTGTTGGTATTTTTGTTGGTATCTATAATCCCCGCGACGGCATGACCGTTTCTGATACCAACAAAACACGCGGGAAGGCGCGCCATTACTGGGATATGAAGACATCGCTTACAGACCGTTACTGTAAAACCGTGACGGAAGAAGGCAAACACACCGACGGCGGCGGCCTTTATCTGCACGTTATCGGTGAACGCAAATACTGGCGTCTGGCCTACCGCTTTGGCGGCAAACAGAAGACCGCCAGCCTGGGCGTTTATCCGGCGGTAAGCCTGAAAGAGGCGCGAGCGCTGGCAGCGGAAAAGAAGGCGCTGCTGGCACAAGGGATTGACCCAAATGCCGCAAGGCAAGAGGCGAAGGAAGAAGCGCGCATTGACGCCTCGGCTGCCTTTGCCACGGTGGCCGCACAATGGTTTGAGAATGTGGCGAAGGCGCGGGCATGGGGCGACAAGCACCGCCTCAAAGTGCGCCGCCAGCTTGACCGCCACATCCTGCCCGCCCTGGGCGACATGGACATCCGCGAGCTGCACCCGCAACAGATAGTGGTTTTTGTGCAAGGTATCGAACGGGCAGGCATCCCGACCACCGCGCATGACTGCCTCGACCTTATCCGCCGCATCTGCGCCCACGCCGTGCAAATGGGCATCCGCGAAACCAGCCCCGCCGCCCACCTGAAAGACGTCCTCGGCAAGGTGGAAAGCCAGCCCATGCGGCATATCACCGACCCCGACCGTATCGGGGAAATACTGCTGACCCTCGAACGCGCGCAAACCCTCTTGCCTGCCACCAAAGCCTATGCCCGCCTGTTGCCCATACTGTTCACCCGTCCCTCGGAATTGCGCCTGATGCGCTGGGCGGAAATTGACGGCGACCTTTGGACGAAACCCGCCGCCACCATGAAGAAGCGGCGGGCGTACCTTGTCCCCCTGCCCCGGCAAGCCATTGCCATTCTGGACGATTTGCGCCTCTTTACCGGCCAGCATGAATACGCCTTCACCAACGGCAACAGCGGCAAACCCATCACCGACGGCGCCTTGCAACGCCTGCTTGTCCGTAACGGCCTGCATGATGAAATCACTTGGCACGGCTGGCGCCACACCGCATCCACCCTGCTTAACGAACAGGGCTTTAACCGCGATCACATCGAAATTCAGTTAAGCCATGCCGACGGCAACAAGGTTCGCGGCACCTACAACCATGCGCAATATCTCGAAGACAGGCGCGCCATGCTGCAACGCTGGGCGGACTATCTGGACGACCTGAAAGCCCGCGCGCTAGCGAAAGAAAGTACCAACAAAAATACCAACACTGATACCAACAGCGATACCAACAAACGCTAGCTTATGCGCCTTGCTGTGCCGTGGTGTTATAGTGCCGCTATCCAGTACCGAACGGTTACGCCATGAACACCATGATCATCAACAGCCACAAGGCCGTCATCACCTACGACCCCGACACCGACACCCTGCGCGGTGAATTTATCGGGCTGAACAGCGGCGCGGACTTCTGCGCCAAGGACATTGACACCCTGCGCAAGGAAGGGGAAACCAGCCTGCGCGTGTATCTCGACATGTGCAAAGAGCGGGGCATCACGCCTTACCGCCAATATTCGGGGCGCTTCAATGTGCGTATCAGCCCGCAACTGCACGCGGCAGCCGTGGCCGCCGCCGCTGCCCAACATATCAGCCTGAACGAATGGATCAACAACGCCATTCAGGACGCCGCCCATGCCTGACACCGACCAATGGGAAGCCCGCGAACTGGGCGCCAGCGAAGCCTATGTGAAGCCATCCACGCTGGACGGAAAGGCTGTGGACGAGGCACTAGGCCTGAAAGCCATTTCTATCTGCAAACAAGCATGATTGACGAGCTGAAAGCCATAGCCGCCCGCGACGGCATCGGCTACCAGCCGCTAATCAAGCGGGTATTGGCGCGGTTTATCGAAGAAGAGCAAAAGGCAAATAGCCCCACAATACTAAAAGCGAATTGAGGCAGATATGTTTCCACCCGATACAAAGCAAACCGTATTCACC
>CAURDG010000200.1:0-3192 GCA_963523555.1 uncultured Cardiobacterium sp. | reverse complement strand
CCGCCAAGCGGGATAAATACTGGGTCTGCGGATGGCCGCCAAGCGGGATAAATACCGGGTTCGCGGACGGCCGCCAAGCGGGATAAATACTGGGTCGTGGACGCCCGCCAAGCGGGATAAATACCGGGTTCGCGGATGGCTGCCAAGCGGGATAAACACTGGGTCCGTGGACGGCCGCCAAGCGGGATACCTATGCAGTTTGTGGAAGAGGGCAGAGCAGTTGTGCAGCGGGCACACACTGGCCTGCCGGCAACATTTATCCCAGTTTCACCCCGTCCTGCGTCATCTGAGCCTGCAATGCGGCGAGGCGTTTCACCGGATCAAGCAGCGGGTCATGCACATACATCGCCAGCTGCTCCGCCGAAGCAGCGACCACCCCGGCATCCGCACGCACCGCGCCGTGGAAAATAAACGGCGGCAGGAACGTCATCTGCAACAAATGTGCCGTCTGCACCAGTGGCTTCAAAAATTCGCTCATGGCAAAGCGGTTATAGCCACCCGCCTGATACGAATCCGCCGGGCCGCCCGTAGAAATCGCCGACAGCCATTCCTTGCCCGCCAGCGCCTGTCCGCCACCGTAGGCCCAGCCATAGACCAGTACGTCATCCAGCCATTGCTTCATCAAAGGCGGCGTCGAGTACCAGAAAAACGGATGCTGAAAGACAATGCGCTCATGCGCGAGCAGTGCGGCCTGTTCGGCGGCGATATCAATTTTGCCGTCCGGATACAGCGCATACATATCGCGCAATGTCACGCCTGCGGTGGCAAGACGCGCTACCCAGGCTTGGTTGACCGTCGATTGCGCAAGGCGCGGATGAAAAACATTGACCAAAACTTGCATAAAAACCTCGCAGAAAAAAGAGGCCGCTATCATAGGTCGCGCCGCTGCCCGCCATAAGCCACCCGGCATCGCATACCATCATGCAGGAGAGCCACCAATGCGCCCCAACGACTACGCCGAACTCGCCACCTTTGTTGCCATTGCCGAAACCGGCAGCTTCCGCCGCGCCGCCGCCCGTCTGGACCGCAAACCGTCCACCATCTCGCATGCCATGCACGCCCTGGAAGAACGCCTCGGCGTGCGCCTGCTGCACCGCACCACCCGTAGCGTAGCCCTGACCGAAGCAGGGCAGGCACTCTTTGCCCAGATCGCGCCCGCCCTGGGCGCATTAAGCGACGCCCTCGACAGTGTGAATGCACACCGTGCCAGCCCTGCGGGCAGCATCCGCCTCAGCGTGCCGCGTTGCGCCGCGACGGTCATCCTGCTGCCGCGCCTGCACGACTTCTGTGCTCGCTACCCCGATATCCGCCTCGACATCACTGCTGATAACCGCGCCATCGACATCGTGCGCGACGGCTTTGATGCGGGCATCCGCCTCGGCGAAAACCTCGCGGGCGATATGGTCGCCGTGCCGTTGACCGGCGAACTGCATAGCGTCATCGTCGCCGCACCGGCTTACCTTGCCCGCTACGGCACCCCGCAAATCCCGCAGGAACTGCTGCAACACCGCTGCCTCGGCTTTCGCCAGCCGGGCGGGCAAGACCTCTACCGTTGGGAAATCGAACATGACGGCGTTGCGCAAAATCTCGCCCTGCCACATCCGCTTATCTTTGACGACCCCGAACTCATGGCAGAAGCCACGGTGCGCGGCCTCGGCATCAGTTACGGCATGGACATCGTCTGTGCACCCTATCTGCGCGATGGCCGCTTGATCGCCATTCTCGGCGATTACTGCCCGCGCTACCCCGGTTTCTACCTCTACTACCCCAACCGCCACACCAGCACCGCCCTGCGTGCGCTGGTCGAGAACCTGCGGGAAAGCCAATGAGCCGTCCGGCTGTCGCTAACGTAAGCCCTGCCACATATCCACACGAAATCACGTCATCTTAACGGCAATATGAACTGTACTTTGACAAAGATTAACTTCTGGTCTTAGTATTTGCTCTTCGGGCGTGTTGCGACCTGCCTGATTTCTTCCCGCAACTTTGAGAGAGGCCTTCTATGGAACAACCTGTCTTTACCACGGTAACCGTCAACGGTTATTACACCCTGCTTATCGCCTGCATCGTGCTGCTCTTCGGGCGGCAGTTGGTGCGAAGAATCCGTTTCTTGCGCGACTTCAACATCCCCGAACCTGTCGCGGGTGGTCTGGTCGCGGCAGCCATTATCTATATCCTCTATGGCTTCGGCAGCTACATCTTCAAGTTTGATGCCGGGCTGAAGAATGCCTTCATGCTCATCTTTTTCACCTCTATCGGGCTCAGTGCCGATTTTTCCCGCCTGAAAGCGGGCGGTAAACCGCTGGTCTATTTCACCGTTATCGTCGGCGTGTTCATCATCGTGCAGGACGCCGTCGGCGTGCTGCTGGCGACAATGTTGGGACAAAACCCGCTCATCGGCCTGGTGGCCGGTTCCATCACCATGACCGGCGGTCACGGTACGGCCGGCGGCTGGGGGCCGGAGCTGGAAAAAATCGGCCTGGTCGGTGCAACGGGTCTCGGCATGGCCTGCGCCACTTATGGTCTGGTTGCCGGTGGCCTTATCGGCGGCCCGACGGCACGCCGCCTCATCAACAAAATGGGGCGTAAACCGGTAGAAACGGCGGAGAGCATCGCCAGTGATGACCTTGATAAACCTGAGGAAATTTTTGAACAACCAGGGCGGATGCGCCTCATCACCGCTTCTTCAGCGGTGGATACGCTGGCGATGTTTGCCGTCTGTCTGGTTTTTTCCGAAATCATGAACGATGTGGATACCCGCTATCTGAAAAATATCCTCGCCATCCTTGATTTGCCGCAATTCGTTTGGGCGCTGGGCTGTGGCGTTATCCTGCGCAATATCCTTACTGGTGCCTTCAAGTTCAATATGTTTGACCGCGCCATTGATGTCTTCGGCAATGCCTCACTCTCCATCTTCCTTGCCATTGCCCTGCTCGACCTGAAGCTGTGGGAGCTGACCGCGCTGGCGCTGCCCGTCACCGTCATCCTGCTGACGCAAACGGTGGTGATGTTCCTCTATGCCACTTATGTCACCTACGCCTTTATGGGGCGTGACTATGATGCGGCAGTCCTTGCTGCCGGGCACTGTGGCTTCGGCCTCGGTGCGACACCGACGGCAGTTGCCAATATGCAATCCGTGACTGAACGCTTTGGTGCTTCGCATAAGGCCTTTCTCATCGTGCCGATGGTGGG
>CAURDG010000199.1:0-3200 GCA_963523555.1 uncultured Cardiobacterium sp. | reverse complement strand
CTGAGCGAAGCCCAACCCACCCAAGAAAAACCCATGACCACCCACACCTACCACGACGCCATCCTCCACTACCGCGACAACGGCAAAACTGACGCCCCTGCGCTCCTCCTCCTGCACGGCGGACTGGGCACAGCGGCGGACGACTTCGCCCCGCTCCTGCCGCACCTGCACCCACACTACCGCGTCATCGAAAACGACACACGCGGCCACGGCCAATCCACGCGCGGCAGCGTTCCCCTCACCTACGCGCAAATCGCCGCTGACGCCAAACACCTCATCGACACCCTCCGCCTCGACGCCTACCACATCCTCGGCTTCAGCGATGGTGGCACCGCTGCCTATCACCTCGCCCTCAACGACGAACGCGCACAAAGCGTGCTGACCATCGGCGCCAACTGGCACAGCAGCCAAATCGAACCCGCGCGCGACATGTACGAAAGCATCACCCCCGACTTCCTCCGCGAACACATGCCCGCCCAAGTCGCCGCTTACGAACAACAAAACCCGCAACCCGACCTCGTCACCTTGACCGCCGACCTGCGCCACCTGTGGCTGGACAACAACACGACGGGCTACCCCAACGAACGCGTCGCCGCCATCAAACAACCCATTCTGGCAGTACGCGGCGAAGACGATTTCCTGCTGAACCTGCCCGACTGGGCGGCGCTGCGCGAACAAAACCCTGCCGCGCACCTGCTGCACATCCCCTTCTCTGGCCACGAAGCCATCAAAGCCCAGCCGGACATCCTCTGGGCGGCCATCCAAACCTTCCACAAACCCTAATCCATCTACACAAACCCTATGAATCCCATGAACAAAACCCTGCTCATCCTCGGCCTGGCTGCCGCCCTCGCCCTCACCGCCTGCGCCCGTGGCGATACCACCGCCGCCGTCGGCAAACACAACCTCTCCAAAGGCGACTGTCGCGGCATCCGCGCGGATGGCCGCGAATACCGCGAAGAAATGACCCAAAGCAACTGCGAAATGGTCGGCGGCACCTTCTCCCCGCGCAACCGCCGCAAAGTCATCTGGTTCTGAGAGACGCGCCGCCAAGCGGGATAAAACCTGGGCCCATGACATTAAACTAACGCAATAAACCCCGCCATAGCGGGGTTTTTGGGGTTATGAAGCAACACTCGCTACTCAGTACACGTCGCGCTGGTAGCGGCGTTCTGTGCGCAGGTTGTCCAGGTACTCTTCCGCGTCTTCCGCACTCATACCGCCTGCGCGGGCGATAGCATCCATCAAGGCGTGTTCGACATCGCGTGCCATGCGCGCCGCATCGCCGCAAACATAAATGTGTGCGCCGCGTTGCAGCCACGCCCATAGCTCGTCCGCGTTCACCGCGATTTTGTGCTGCACGTATTCTTTTTCTGCGCCCTGACGGCTCCAGGCGAGATCGGCACGGGTCAGCAGGCCGTCTTTGCGGTATTGCAGCCATTCGGCCTGATAGAGGAAATCATCGGTGAATTTGCGGTTGCCGAAGATGAGCCAGTTATCACCCGTCGCACTATTGGCGGCGCGCGCCTGCATGAAGGCGCGGAAGGGCGCGATACCGGTGCCGGCACCGATCATGATAATGGGGGTTGCGCCGTCTGCGGGCAGGCGGAAGTTGGCGTTGGGCTCAATGAAGACGCGCACGCTGTCGCCTTCGGTGAGGCGCACACCCAGGTAGCCGGATGCGGCGCCGGTGTAGCGCTGGCCGTGGTGGTCGTATTCGACGACGCCAACGGTAAGATGCACTTCCTCGCCGACTTCGTCCTGGCTGGAAGCGATGGAATAGAGGCGCGGTGTCTGCGCGCGGAAGAGCGCGGCGAGGTCGGCAGCGGCGACAGGCGCAGGATGCTCGGCGAGGATACCGACGGGCGGGGTGGCGGCAAGGTAAGCGGCAAGCGCTTCGCGATCGGCAGCAAGGGTTTGCAGGGCTTCATTGCCCGTCAGCACCGCGTATTGCTGCACGAATTGCGGCGTGCTTTGCGTGATGTCGCGCGCGCTTGTGAGCAACTCGCGTAGCGGTATGCCGTCTATGTGTGCGTCGCCGTCCGCGCCACTCAGTTGCAGGATTTCCGCCACCAGCGCCGGATCATTTTCCGGCCAGACACCGAGCGCGTCGCCTGGTTGATAGCGGATACCGCTGCCGCTGAGGTCGATTTCGATGTGAGCGACGTTTTTATTCGCCTGCCGCGCAGTGATTTTCTGCCGCGCGCTAAGGTTGGCGGTGAAGGGGTGTTCTTTGCTGTAGGTAACGCCGCTTGTGACGGTCGTGGCCGCCGTGGTGCTGCCGGAGGGAACCACTGTGGCAGAAAGCGCCGCGATGCTGGCGGTAGCCGCTTCTATCCAAGCGGTAGCTGTCGCCTGGTAGTCGAGGTCGCAGATACCGGGTCCGGCGAGCCGGGTCGCGCCGCATTGTGCAAGTAAGCGGTCAAAGTCGCGCCCTGCCTGGCAGAAATCAGGATAGCTGGAATCGCCGAGGCCGAGTACGGCAAAGCTGAGACGGTCGAGTTTCGGCGCTTTCTTGCCGTTCAGCAGCTTGAAGAGCGGCACGGCCTCTTCCGGCGGCTCGCCTTCGCCCTGGGTTGAGGTGACGATAAGGACGATGTCTTCATCAGGCAATTGTTTGGGTTTGTAATCGGCGGCATGGACGTGCTGCACGACAAGCCCGGCAGCGGTGAGTTTGTCAGCAAGCTGACCCGCAACTTTGCGTGCGTTACCAGTCTGCGAGGCGGAAATAATAGTGATGTGCCGCGCGACCGGAGCCGCAGTGGAGATGGTTTCAGGGGCAGGAGCCGTGGCGGAGATAGCAGCACCCTCGCTCTTTGCCCAGGCGTATCCGGCAAGGAAGGCGAGTTGCGGCGCGGAGAGGTGTTGCAGTTGCGCGAGCAGTTCGGGAGTCAGGGGGATGTTCATAATAGGCGCTCATGATGGTTTTCCCTACTGTACCGGCGTTGTACCGCGAAGGGAAAGGCGTAATGGTTGGGTGGTGATGCGCTTTGGTTATATAGCCAATGCTCTTAATCCTTCATACAAATCTTCCCTGAATATTGCGCAAATACGGAAAGATTGGCGTAAATGTCGTATGAAAAAATAAGCTGATTAGCTATAGTTATCCATGATTGGCCTATCATTAGAAATATCGTTAAACATCAGACCTATTGCGAAAGTATCCTGAAAATTTACAATCCCCAAATGAAATACGAAAA
>CAURDG010000198.1:0-3254 GCA_963523555.1 uncultured Cardiobacterium sp. | reverse complement strand
ATTTTTTCCAGCGCTTCGACTTCTTGCTGGACGAGCAGGCCGGCAACGGCGGTTTTGGCTTTTTCGGCAACGCCGTAGGTGGAGGCTTGGGCACGGTGGACGACGCCGAAACCGTCGCTGACGAAGACGTCGCACAGGGCGGCGTATTTTTCGGCCAGTGCCGGGTCGTTTTTCTTCTCGCCTTTGTTGAAGCGGCAGTTTTCCAGCATGACGATGTCACCGGCGGCGACTTGCGGGGCTTTGTCGAGGTAGTCTTTGACGAGTGGGACGTTTTTGCCGAGCAGGTTGCCGAGGTAGGCAGCCACCGGGGCGAGCGAGAAGGCTTCGTCGTATTCGCCTTCGGTCGGGCGGCCAAGGTGCGCCATGATCATCACGGCGGCGCCATGATCCAGGGCGTAGCGGATGGTCGGCAGGGCGGCCTGGATGCGGGCATCGCTGGTGATTTTGCCGTCTTTGAGCGGGACGTTGAGGTCGAGCCGCATCAGGACGCGTTTGCCGTTGACGTCGATTTCGCTGAGTTTGCGCATGGTTTTTTCCTCTTTTTCAGGGGTTGTGGGTGTTCAGAGTAAGGCCTTGCTTTGGGCGACGATGTTTTCCACCGTCAGGCCGTAGAGCGGGAAGAGTTCGTCCGCAGGAGCCGAGGCGCCGAAGGTGTCGATACCGATGGCGGTGCCGCGATCGCCGCTGATGCCGCGCCACGGCAGGGTAACGCCGGCTTCGACGACGACGGTTGGTACGCCTTTGGGCAGGACGGCGGCACGGTAGGCGGCATCCTGCTGCTGGTAGAGGTCAAGGCAGGGCATGGAGACGACTTGCACGCGCAGGCCTTCTTCGCGCAGTTTGGCAGCGGCGGCAACGATGAGCGCGACTTCGGAGCCCGTAGCGACGAGGACGAGGTTGGGATGTTCCGCCGCTTCAAGGATGTACCCGCCTTTGGCGATGGCTTTGCGCGTGGTTTCGTCGCGTTTTTGTTCGGGCAGTCCCTGACGGCTGAGGGCGAGTGCGGTCGGGGTGGTCGGATTCAGGGCACTGCGCCAGGCGACGAGGGTTTCTTGCTGGTCGCAGGGACGCCAGACGTTGAGGTTGGGGATGAGGCGCAGCGAGGCGATGTGTTCAACGGGTTGGTGCGTCGGACCGTCTTCACCGAGGCCGATGGAATCGTGGGTGAGGACGTAGGTGACGGGTAGTTTCATCAGCGCGGAGAGGCGTATGCCGTTACGCATGTAGTCCGAGAAGACGAGGAAGGTGCCGCCGTAAGCGCGCAGGCCGCCGTGCAGGGCGATGCCGTTCATGATGGTGCTCATGGCAAATTCGCGCACGCCGTAGTGGAGGTAGTTGCCGCTGAAATCGCCGGGCTTGATGCTTTTTGAAGCGGCCTTGCTCCAGGTGAGGTTGCTGCCGGTGAGGTCAGCCGAGCCGCCGATGAGTTCGGGCAGGTGCGGCAGGAGGAGGTTGATGGCGTTTTCGGAGGCTTTGCGGGTAGCGATATTGCCGCCGGCTTCGTTGTACTGAGCGAGGGTGTTGTCAACAACGCGGTCGAGGTTTTCCGGCAGTTTACCGCTCATGACGCGGGCAAATTCCTGAGCCTCAGCTGGATATTGGTCTTGGTATTGTTGCCAGGTGCGTTCCCAGGCGTCTTGCAGTTTGGCGCCTTTTTCACGCAGGCTGGCCGCTTGGTAGGCGCCCCCAGGCAGTTCAAAATCGCCTTCAGGCAGACCGAGCGCTTTTTTGGTCAGCGCGATTTCTTCTTTGCCAAGCGGGGCGCCGTGGGTCTTTTCGGTGCCTTCGAGGTTGGGCGAGCCGTAGCCGATTTTGGTGCGGCAGATGATGAGCGAGGGTTTGCCGGTTTCGGCTTTGGCGGTGTTGATGGCGGTGTTGATGGCATCGGTGTCATGACCGTCGATGTCGCGAATGACGTGCCAGCCGTAGGCTTCATAGCGCGCGGCGACGTCTTCACCAAACCACGGTGCGATTTCGCCGTCAATGGAGATGCCGTTGCTGTCGTAGAGGCAGATGAGTTTGCCGAGACCAAGGGTGCCGGCCAGCGAGCAGGCTTCGGCGGATACGCCTTCCATCAGGCAGCCGTCGCCGAGGAAGACGTAGGTGTAGTGGTCAACGAGCGGCAGGTTATCGCGGTTGTAACGCACGGCCAGGTGGCGTTCGGCGATGGCCATCCCGACGGCGGTAGCGATACCCTGACCAAGCGGGCCGGTGGTGATTTCGACTCCGGGAGTGTCGCGGTATTCGGGGTGCCCGGGGGTTTTGCTGTGCAGTTGGCGGAAGTTTTTGATGTCATCCAGCGAGACGTCAAAGCCGGTGAGGTGCAGCAGGGCGTATTGCAGCATGGAGGCGTGGCCGTTCGAAAGGATGAAACGGTCGCGGTTGTACCATTGGGTGTCGGCCGGGTTGACGCGCAGATGTTCGTGCCACAGGACAGCAGCCATGTCCGCCATGCCCATCGGGGCCCCCGGATGTCCCGAGTTGGCTTTTTGCACGGCATCCATGCTGAGGATGCGGATCGATGCGGCGAAGGTTTGAATGGGATTCATACGGGACTCCGGTTGTGGTGAGATGGGTCAGGCGGCGTCTGCGACGGCGTTTTGTTGCGGGGTCAGCAGTTGCAGGTAGTCGAAGAAGATATGCAGGGTTTCGAACAAGGCAACGTCAGGGACAAAGCTTTCTTTTTCGTCTTCGTCATCAACGACGGCGTTGCGTTCTTCGATTTCTTTCAGGGTCTTTTTGTCGGCATTCAGCGAGGGGATGGCTTTTCGCTGCGCCGCTTCGTAGTCGTCCTGGTATTTTTTCCAGTCGGCGTGTTCGTTTTTACGGGTTTCCAGGTTGAGCGGCCAGGTGCGCTGCCGGTTTTTTTCGAGGACTTTGTCGATGTATTCCTGGTAGCGGCGCAGTTCGGGTTTGCCGAGCATACGGGTTTCGTGCAGTTGGCGCAGGGTGCCGAGGGTGCTGTCGGAGATTCTGCCCGCCGGTTTGATTTTTGCCGCTGCAATGGATTTCCACGGCAAGGCGTATTCTTCGGCTTGCTCACCCACTTCGTCCGCCGAGAAGAGGGCGGGCAGAAGGATGTCGGGCGATACGCCCCGGAATTGGGTGCTGCTGCCGTTGACGCGGTGGAACATGGAAATGGTGAATTTCATCGCGCCGAGGTTGGGGGTGTTGTTGACGACGAAGTCGTTGAGGTTGACCATGGTTTGCACGGTGCCTTTGCCGAAGCTGTTGCTGCCGATGATGAGGCCGCG
>CAURDG010000197.1:0-3266 GCA_963523555.1 uncultured Cardiobacterium sp. | reverse complement strand
CCCAGCCACGAAGGCCGGGCGGTTGCGCTGGATGACATCCTCGCCGCGCGCGATGCCCGTGCTGCGCGGCAGCAGACGATGCAGGCCGCAGGCGGCGTCCTCATCTCGCTTACCCTTGCTGCGCCGGGTGCCGTCAAACGCAGCCCGCTGCTGGATGTCGTCTTCCAGGCGGCGCAACAAGCGGTCGAAAACACCATCCCCACCCCGCAAGCAGTCAACATCCACATTGACGACTGCGGCCATCATGCCCTCTACCGTGTGGACGGTGACGCACACGAATGGAAACGCGCCATGCTCGCGCTGGAAGCGGCCTCACCGCTCGCCCGCCTGTGGGACATCGACATCATCGCCGCCAATGGCCGCCCCATCAGCCGCGCCGATTGCGGCCTGCCACCGCGCCGCTGCCTCCTCTGCGACGATGACGCCAAAAACTGCGCCCGCGCCCGCCGCCACAGCATCGACGACCTCAACGCCGACATCGCCCGCCGCTACCGCCTGCACCAGCAGGCCGAGCACATCGGCGCGGCCATGCGTCAAGCGCTCATCACCGAAGCAACGCTGACCCCGAAAGCGGGACTGGTGGACGCCAGCAGCAACGGCGGTCATCACGACATGACCCTCGCCCACTTCCTCGCCAGCGCCGATGCCATCGCCCCCTACCTCGCCGCCTGCTCCGCGCGCGGCATGACCTTCGCCGCTGATGCCGCCAGTCCCGCCATCCTCGCTGCCATCCGTCCCATCGGCATCCAGGCCGAAGCCGCCATGCTGGCCGCAACCGACGGCGTTAACACCCACAAGGGCGCCATCTTTGCTTTCGGCCTTACCGCCGCCGCCCTCGGCAAAAACCTCGCAGCGAGCGGCAGCGCCACCCTCACGCAAACCCTGGCCGACATCCGCGCCATCAGCGCCGACCTCATTGCCGAACAGGGTGCAGGCGACAGCGCCGGACAACGCGCTTACCGCCAACACCACATCACCGGTGCGCGCGGCGCAGCGGCAGACGGCTACCGCCTCATCACCGCCCACGCCCTGCCCGCTTACCAACACATCCTCAGCGCCAGCGACAGCGAACGCCACGCCCTGCTTGCCGCCCTCGTCACCCTCTACGCCGCAAACGACGACACCACCACCATTACCCGCGTCGGCCTGGACGGCCTGCGTGC
The DNA here is from genome assembly GCA_963523555.1 of uncultured Cardiobacterium sp. Taxonomy (GTDB): domain Bacteria; phylum Pseudomonadota; class Gammaproteobacteria; order Cardiobacteriales; family Cardiobacteriaceae; genus Cardiobacterium. The sequence goes on along the minus strand of CAURDG010000197.1, from coordinate 2,103 downwards.
CCACCAGGACTGGGCCAAGCGACTGCTTGCAGATGAAGCCACCCTCATGGACGAAAACCGCCTCAGCACCGTCATCGCCGCCTACGATCACGACTGCACCGCGCGCCGCCTGAGCGCTGGCGGCAGCGCCGACCTTTTGGCACTCACCGCCTACTTCGGCCGCTATTTCCCGACTTCGCTTCCCATCACAGAAGCAAGACCCGCCGCACCCGCGGCGGACAACCCCCACCGGCAACCAGCCGTTTCCCCAATGCACAACCCAAAAGGTACCGCATGAACACCAAAAAACTCATCCACTACGCCATACTCGTGGCAATCATTGCCCTGACGTATATCTTCCCCGCGCCAACGGGGCTTTCGAGTATCGGCTGGCATCTCTTCGGCGTGTACGTCGCCACCATCGTCGCCATCCTCCTCAAACCCTTCCCGTTACCGGTCATCCTGCTCGCGGGGGTTTCCGTGTCTGCCATCGTGATTGGTATCAGCCCTTCGGAAAAATGGATCAACATCGCGGGTATCAGTGAGCTGGCCCGCTGGAACCTGCTTGAACACACACCGCAGCAATGGTTTGAAACCTTGCAAAACCAAGTGGTGAAAATCGCGCTCAAAGAAGATGCCGTACTCGGTGGCTATAAATCCGGCACCACCTGGCTGGTTTTTGCCGCCTTTGCGATGAGTACAGCCTTCGTCTCGACCGGACTTGGCAAACGCATCGCCTACCTGCTCATTCGTGCCTTCGGTAGCACCACCTTGCGCCTCGGCTACGTCAATGCCTGCCTTGACTTGCTCATTTCGCCTGCCATGCCGTCCGTAACAGCACGCGCTGGTGGCATCATCTTCCCGATCATGAACTCCGTCGCCGTCTCGCTGGGTTCTGATCCAGAAAAAAGTCCGCGCAAAGCCGGACACTACCTGCTGCTCAACACCTATATGGTCGTAAAAACCACCGGTTACCTCTTCCTCACCGCGATGGCCCCCAACCTGCTGGCGATGAACCTGATGGAACCCATCCTGCACATCAAACTCAACTGGCCGCAATGGGCAATGGCAGCGCTGGTCCCCGGCCTTATCTGCCTATTCTTGACCCCGCTGGTTATTTACATCCTCTACCCGCCGGAACTGAAAAGACTCGATAACAAAGCCATTGCCAAAAAGGGTCTGGAAGAACTGGGGCCGATTACCACCCGCGAAAAAACCCTTATCTTCCTCTTCATCGCGGCAGTCGTCTCTTGGGCGCTGGGCGAACACATCGGCATCAAAGAAGCGGCGACTACCGCTATCAGCGTCATGAGCCTGCTCGTTATCCTTGCCGTTCTCAACTGGGACGACCTGCTGAAAAACAAAGGCGCCTGGAACACCCTCATCTGGTATGGCGGCATCCTCGGCCTCTCCGGCATCCTGAAACAGGCGCAATTCTTTGAATGGCTGGCTTATGCCATGAAAACCACCCTCAACTTTGGTGAGGGCAACGGCACCATTGCCGCCATCGGCATCCTCTTCATCAGCGTTGCCATCCGCTACCTCTTCGCCTCTGGTGGCGCCTATGTTGCCGCGATGGTTCCGGTCTTTGCTGCCGTTGGCGCTGCTGCCGGTGCCCCGCCGCTCCTGCTCGCGCTTGGCCTGCTCTGCTCGAACTGCTACGGCGGCGCGCTCACCCACTACGGCTCCGGCCCTGCGCCCATCATTTACGGCGCTGGCTACAACGACATCCGCTCCTGGTGGATCATCGGCGCTGTTTTCGCCTTTGGCAGCCTGCTTATCCACGTCACCGTCGGCTTTGCCTGGTGGCAGGCCCTTGCTGGCATGGGGCTGCTCTGACAGCCACTGCCAAAAAGCCGAATCTGCGGGTTCGGCTTTTTTTGTGGGCAGAGTTTCGAGGATTCGCCTGGTAGACATCCAAGAGCCCAGTGTTTATCCCGCTTGGCGGCTGCCCAGCCCTTCCCGAAAACCCAGCATTTATCCCGCTTGGCGGCTGCCCTTCCCGAAAACCCAGCATTTATCCCGCTTGGCGGCTGCCTAACCCTTCTCGAAAACCCAGCGTTTATCCTGCTTGGCGGCTGCCCTGCCCTTCCCGAAAACCCAGTATTTATCCCGCTTGGCGGC
>CAURDG010000196.1:0-3320 GCA_963523555.1 uncultured Cardiobacterium sp. | reverse complement strand
AGCGGCGTAAATACTGGACCCGCCAAGCGGCGTAAATACTGGACCCGCCAAGCGGCGTAAATACTGGGCTCGTCAAGCAGCATAAACACTGGGCACGCGCCAAGCGGCGTAAATACTGGGCTCGTCAAGCTGGGATAGCTTTTTGTCGTGTACAAAACCATTTCACATAAACCCGGTGTTTTATCCCGCTTGGCGCAAATCTGCACTAGTCTTTGTCTTTGCATGTGGCATCGCGTCTGTTCCGTGAATAACGCTAAAAACCAGGTTTTTAAACCGAGAAGGATGCTCTGCATTATTCCTATCATCCAGTCAGCAAATGGCGGAGCATTGCAGGAAAGGGATTATGGGAAGTTATGGCGCTGAGAAACATTAAGGCAGCAGCCAAATGAGCCCAGAGATGATTTGGGTAATTTTTGTATCAAGCGAGACAAATATTGGGGTAGCTGCCAAGCGGGATAAAACCTGGGATTGCGATATTTATCGTGGCCGAAAGTTGTCAATACAAGAAACCCCTGCGGGGGCAGGGGCTTCTTGGGGTCAGAGTTCTTTGACTTCCCACGGCAGGCCGTAAGCGGCGAGCGCGTCGAGAAACGGGTCGGGGTCGAATTGCTCCATGTTGCGGACGCCTGCCGTGTGCCAGATTTTTTCCAGCATCATCTTGGCGCCGATCATCGCTGGTACGCCGGTGGTGTAGGAGATCGCCTGCGAGCCGGTTTCTTTGTAGGCTTCTTCGTGGTCGCAGATGTTGTAGATGTACACGGTTTTGTCCTTGCCGTCTTTTTTGCCTTTGGCGACGCAGCCGATGCAGGTTTTGCCTTTGGTGCGCGGGCCGAGCGAGGCAGGATCGGGCAGGACGGCTTTCAGGAACTGGATGGGGATGATTTCCCGCCCCTCGTACATGACGGGCTCAATCGAGGTCATGCCGACGTTTTCCAGCACTTTGAGGTGGTTCAGGTAATTGTCGGAGAAAGTCATCCAGAAGCGCGCGGTTTTGATTTCCGGGAAGTGTTTGACCAGCGATTCGAGCTCTTCGTGATACATCATGTAGATGTTTTTTTCGCCGATTTGCGGGAAGTCAAAGACGCGTTTGTGGGAGAGTGCCGGGGTGGTCTGCCAGGCGCCGTTTTCCCAGTGGCGGGCGTCAGCGGTGATTTCGCGGATGTTGATTTCGGGGTTGAAGTTGGTGGCAAAGGGCAGGCCGTGGTCGCCGGCGTTGGCGTCGATGATGTCGAGTTCGTGGATTTCATCGAGCAGGTGTTTCTTGATGTAGGCGGTGAAGACGTTGGTAACGCCGGGGTCAAAACCACTGCCGAGCAGTGCCATGATGCCGCGTTCACGGTAGCGGTCTTCGTAGGCCCATTGCCATTTGTATTCAAATTTGGCTTCTTCCGGCGGTTCGTAGTTGGCGGTGTCGAGGTAGTCAATGCCAGCGGCGAGGCAGGCATCCATGATGTGCAAATCCTGGTACGGCAGGGCGATATTGAGGACGAGTTGCGGGCGCAGTTCTTCGAGCAGGCGGGTGAGCGCGGGGACGTCGTCGGCATCAATCTGGCGGGTATCAATAGTCACGCCGTGTTTTGCCTTGACGGCAGCGGCGATGGCGTCGCATTTCGCCAGTGTCCGGCTTGCCAGGGTGATTTTGTGGAAGGTGTTTTTGTCTTCGGCGCATTTGTGGGCGACGACGTTGGCGACGCCACCGGCGCCGATGATGAGGACGTGGTTCATTGCGGGTTCCTGTGTTGTGTGTAAGCGGTGATTTTAGCGGTTCAGGTGAGGTCCTGTCGCGGTACGGGAGCTGAATGACGGTATTTAATGGTTAGAACCTGTTAACCTTGAATGGAAGCTTTTCACGATTCCCCCGCTTTACGAGCATTTATGAATAAAGATCACCGCACTGAAATTATCACCAGCGTCCCCGTGGACGGCAAAAGGGCGCGCAAGGAAATCTTCTTATGAAATACTGGATCGGCACGGTTTCTCAAGAGCACGTCTTGCGCGGCGTGGCAGGCGGATTTTGCCAGGTGTGCCACGGCAAAGCCGCACCTCTCAACCGCATGAAGCGCGGCGACTGGCTGCTCTATTACAGCCCCAAAATCAGCCTGTATGGTCATGAGAAATGGCAAGCCTTCACCGCTTGCGGGCAAATTGCGGACGATACCGCTTACCCGTTCCGCATGAGTGAAGACTTTATTCCCTTCCGCCGTAATGTGGTTTACAGCCCCATCCAGCGTGATTGCCCGCTGGACATTGCCCGCACGCATCCCGAATGGAAAATGTACGCCAGCCAGCTGCGCTACGGGCATTTTGAAATCAGCGAAGATTTTTTCTCCTTTGTGCAGGGCTATATGCTCGCGCCGCCTGAAAGCGGGCCGCGACAGGAAAGTCTGTTTTAGCAGGGTTTGCGGAAAGTGATGCAGTAGAAGCGGTTATCCCACAGCAGCTGGGTGCGTCGCTCGACCACATCAGCCGGGATGCTGTTTTCAATCTCGCCCAGATCAAAGTGGGTATCGGCAAAATAGCGGCGGGTGAAGCCGCTTTTTTTATATTGCTGGTCGATGAAATCGCTGGTTTCGTCAGCAATCATGATTTTGCTGCCGGGCTTGGCGACGCGCAGCATTTCCTGGATGGCGCGCGCTTTGTCGTTGAAAAAGTTGATGCCGCCAACGTGAAAGACGATGTCGAAACCGTTATCCAGGAAGGGGAGGGTTTCAGCATTGGCGTGGACTAAATCCAGTCCTGGGGCTTTTTTCTGCCAGACCCGCTGACAACGGCGCAGCATGCCGAGCGACAGGTCAAGGCCGGTAATGTCCAGGGTGGCAATGTCGATATCCGCAGGCAGGTAATTCAGGTCGATACCGGTGCCGATGGAAACGTAAAGGGCAGCAGCGTCCTGCCGCCATTCCAGCTCGCGCATCAGGGCACGGCGCGTGGTGATGACGCTGTTGCCGTATTTAATCCGCCCTATCCATTGCTCGCCGAAGTCGTACCAGCGGCCCATCCAGTCGTACATTTTCATGTATTTGGCATTTTCGCCGCTGATTTCAGCAGGTTGCAGGCAACGCAGGATTCCGTTTTGCAGCGGCAAATCCTGATAGGCGGGTTGCAGTTTGGTGCGTAATTTTGGGGATGGCATGGGGTTGTCTCTTTTTTTGTTGGGGAAATGTGGTGTGTTTAACAGTCAGGGTGATTGGCTTAAGCAAGGTATTGTATTCCCGTCATCTCGCCAAGCGGGATAAATACTGGGCCCGCCAAGCGGCATCAATACTGGTCCCGTCAAGCGGCATCAATACTGGCCTCGCCAAGCGGCATCAATACTGGCC
>CAURDG010000195.1:0-3335 GCA_963523555.1 uncultured Cardiobacterium sp. | reverse complement strand
GCGCACTACACTATCCCCTCTTTTCTAACCCACTCGCCGCCCATGACCCGCCCCGACCTCGCCCGCCTCTACGAAGCCAGCCCCTACGCCGCCGCCCAACTCGAACGCCACCCCGACTGGCTGGCCGATCTCACCCCGGAATCGTCTCCCGACGAAGACTACCGCGCCACTTACGTCGCCGAAAACCCGCCGCCGGAAGACGAAGCAACGCTGATGCGGCAACTGCGCCAGTACAAACACCGCCGGCAAATCCGCCACATCCACGCCATCGTGAATGGCCACATCGACGAACCCACCTTCCTCGCCCGCACCAGCGCGCTCGCCGAAACCCTGATTGTCGCCGCGCACGACTGGCAATTCGCCGCCCACTGCGCCCGTTACGGCACCCCGCTGGATAGCGACGGCAACCCCATGCCCATGCTCATCCTCGGCATGGGCAAACTCGGCGGCGGCGAACTCAACTTCTCCTCCGACATCGACCTCATCTACGCCTACCGCGAGAGCGGCACGACAAGCGGCGGACGCAAACCCGAAGAACACGAAACCTGGTACCGCAAACTCGCGCAGCGCCTCATCCACACCCTTGACGCCGTGACAGAAGACGGCAACGTTTACCGCGTGGACATGCGCCTGCGCCCCTTCGGCCAGACCGGCCCGCTCGCCCTGACCTACACCGCGATGGAACAGTACTACCTCATCCACGGCCGCGACTGGGAACGCTACGCCCTGATGAAAGCCCGCCCCGTCGCCGGCGACATCGACGGCGGCCGCGAACTGCTCGCCACCCTGCGCCCCTTCACCTACCGCCGCTACCTCGACTATGCTGCCCTGAACGCGCTCGCCGACATGAAACAAAGCATCAACCGGCAAATCCGCGAAGAAGGCATGGAACGCCACATCAAACTCGGCGCGGGCGGCATCCGCGAAGCCGAATTCACCGTGCAGGCTATCCAGATGATCTACGGCGGCCAATACCCGGCACTCCAAACCCCGTCACTCCTCACCGCCCTTGACCACATCCGCGCGCGCGGCCTCATGTCCGCCGCCGACACACAGGCCCTGCAAGACGCCTACCTCACCCTGCGCAGCGTCGAAAACGCCCTGCAATACCGCGACGACCAACAAACCCACAGCCTGCCGGACAACGATGACGACAGCGCCTGGCAGCGCCTCGCCACCGCCTGCCACGCCGAAAACATCCCCGCCCTGCAAACGCGCATCCAGCAGGCGCGCGACACCATCCACCAGCACTACACCGCGACCATCGCCGACGAAGACACCCCCGCACCCGATCCCATCGCCGACGACCTCGCCGCCGTGGACTGGACCGACCCGGACGACGCCCACCTCGCGCGCTGGCTTGACGACAACATCCGCGACGACGACAGCCGCACCCAAACCGCCGCCGCCCTAGCCGCCTACACCCGCGCCAACAACTGGCACCGCCTGCCACAACAGACCAGCAGCCGCCTGCACCGCCTCATCCCTGCCGTCCTCAGCCAGGCCGTACAAAACGCCCAACTTGACGGCCTCGCCGGCATCCTCGACCTCATCACCGCCGTCAGCGGCCGCAACAACTACATCACCCTGCTCACCGAACAACCCGCGCTCACCAACCACCTGCTCAACATCGCCGCCAACGCCGCCTGGCTCATCCACTACATCGCCGCGCACCCGCTCGTCCTCGACGACCTCAACAACGAACGTCGCCTGCCGCCGGGTCGCACCGCCCTGCAACAAGACCTCACCGCACGCCTGCAAAACATCAACGACGAAGAAACCTGGCAACACGCCCTGCGCGACTACAAACACGTCCAGACCTTCAAAACCGCCTGGGCGGACATCCACGGCCATCTGCCGCTGATGCAAGTGAGCGACCAACTCAGCCACATCGCCGAAACCACCCTGCAAGCCGCGCTCGAACACGCCGAACACACCCTGCGCGAAAAACACGGCATCCCGCGCAAAACCGACGGCAGCCCGGCAGAAATCGCCATCATCGGCTACGGCAAACTGGGCGGCCTCGAACTCGGCTACGGCTCAGACCTCGACATCATCTACCTCTACGACGATGGCGACACGGACGGCATGACCGACGGCGAAAAACCCATCGACAACCAGCGCTACTACACCCGCCTCGCCCAGCGCACCAGCAACTTGCTCGGCGCCGCAAGCAGCAACGGCACCATCTACACCATCGACACCCGCCTGCGCCCCGGCGGGGCAAGCGGCCTGCCCGCCGTCAGCATCCAGGGATTCGCCCGCTACCAGCGCGAAAACGCCTGGACCTGGGAACACCAGGCACTCACCCGCAGCCGCGCCGTAGCGGGCAGCCCTGCCCTCGGCGAACGCTACACCCGCCTGCGCCACGAACTGCTCACCCGTCCGGCCAAAGCGACCCTGCGCGAAGACATCCTTGCCATGCGGCAAAAAATGCACGACAACGCCGCGCCACTGCCGCCGGACACCTTCCACCTCAAACAAAGCACGGGCGGCCTCATCGACATCGAATTCATCGTCCAATACCTGCTACTCGCCCGCGGCGAGGCAGAACCCATCCTCAGCCGCATGAGCGACAACATCCGCCAGCTCGCCGCACTGGAAGCCACCGGCATCCTCACCTCATCGCAGGCCATGACCCTGCGTGACGCCTACCGCAAACTGCGCGCAGAAGCCCACCACCGCCAGCTGAATGACCGCGACAAACGCGTTCCCGCCGCCCCCTGGCAAGCACTGCGCGACAACATCTGCGCCATCTGGCGGGACATCTTCGCCCTCAACTGAAAACGGACATTTCGCCGCTTCGCGGCCGCCCCAAACCCAGCATTCATCCCGCTTGACGTGTGTCCACAAACAGAAAGCTGCACCAACAAGCCCCTCGCCCCGTGGGAGAGGGGTTGGGGAGAGGGTTAGACAAACTGCGCAGCGACAAAACCCAAGCTTTATCCCGCTTGCCGAGAGCCCAGCATTCATCCCGCTTGGCGGCCGCCCCAAACCCAGCATTCATCCCGCTTGGCGGCCACCCACAAACCCAGTGTTTATCCCGCTTGGCAGCCACCACAAACCCAGCATTCATCCCGCTTGGCAACCACCCCAAACCCAGCATTTATCCCGCTTGGCGGCCGCTTACAAACCCAGTGTTTATCCCGCTTGGCGGCCGCTCACAAACCCAGCATTCATCCCGCTTGGCGGCCGCTCACAAACCCAGCATTCATCCCGCTTGGCGGCCGCTTACAAACCCAGTGTTTATCCCGCTTGGCGGCCTGCCACGAGCCCAGCATTTATCCCGCTTGGCGGCCGCTCACAAACCCAGCATTCATCCCGCTTGGCGGCCG
>CAURDG010000194.1:0-3341 GCA_963523555.1 uncultured Cardiobacterium sp. | reverse complement strand
ATCGCGCCTATACATCTCACTCCCTCCGATACCGGCAGGATGCCGGGAATGGGTCTTCCCGAATTCCCACAAATAGGTACTGGTTGCCCGCCAAGCGGCGTGTACTGGGCTCGCCCAAGAATCCAGCATTTATCCCGCTTGGCGCCCGTTCAAGAACCCAGCGTTTGTCCCGCTCGGCGGCCGTTTGAATCCAAGCCTACTACTGCTTTTGCTATCATTACACGAACATTAACCACCCGTCCCGTCAATGTCCCGCCTGACCGCCATTCTCACCCGTCTCACACCGTTTTTCATCCATCCGGCCATCTTTTACTCGCTACTCGCCGCCTTTTTCGTGCTGTACCGTCCGCTGTCACCGGCGCTGCCATGGTGGCAGGATGCAGTTGTCATCGTCCTCCTTGCCGTGCTGTGCGGCCTTGCGTACCACAGCAATCCGGTAGGACTGGATGTCCCGATTATTATGTTCAGTGGCTTCGTCTATTCCGCCGATCATCCGTATTTTGCCGCCCCGCCCATCCTCATCGCCCTATTTTTCTACCTCATTACCCTGTGGCAGGACGTGCGCCGCAAAACGCCGCCGACGCGGCTTGAACTTGCTGCCGATTACACCGCCCACCTTGCCAACTTTGCCATCACCCTGCTGTGGCTGACGCTCGCCCGCGCCCATCCGCACTACACTGAGCTCGCCACCTACCTCATCATCATGACCCTGTTCAGTGGTGCCGCACTCCTCCACCGCACCGCAACAGCCCTCCGCCAACCCTAAGGAACCCCCATGCGCCGCCTCCCCGTTTACCTCGTTATCGACATCTCCGAAAGTATGGCCGGCGACAACCTGCGCCAGATGCAGGAAGGTATCGACCGCCTTATCAAAGCCCTGCGCGCCGACCCGTATGCCCTTGAAACCGTGCACCTCGGCGTTATCGCCTTTGCCGGTGTGGCGCGCACCATTGCGCCGCTCACTGAACTCTTCGCCTTCTACCCGCCGCGCCTGCCCATCGGCTCCGGTACCTCCCTCGGCACCGCGCTCGAACACGTCATGGCCGAAATCAAAAACAACGTTGTCGCCAACAGCCCCACACAAAAAGGCGACTACAAGCCCATGATCTACCTCATGACCGACGGCAAGGCGACCGACGACCCCACCGCCGCTATCGCCCGCTGGCAGCGGGACTACCAAAAGCGCGCTACCCTTGTCACCATCGGCATCGGCCCCTTCGCCGACCTCGGCGCCCTGAGTACCATCAGCGACCACACCCTGCGGCTTGATAATAACGACGAAGACGACTTCCGCACCTTCATCAACTGGATCTCCTCCTCCGTCTCCGCACAAAGCAAAAGCCTTGGCGTGGACGTGCCGCTGACGCTCGACAAAAACGAAAGCCCGGCGCTCAGCCTCGTCAAAGACGCGATGGCTGCCGCCGCGCTGGACGAAAACTACGTCATCATCACCGGCCTCTGCGCCAAAACGCGCCTGCCATATTTAATGAAATACGAACGGATGCCCGACATCGGCGACATCCCCTTCTTCACCAAACAGGCGCCGCAGGTGTACCGCTACGTCGGCGTCTATCCGGCAGAAAAAGACTACTTCGACTGGTCGGACACACGCGCCAATGCCAACACCATCGCCGCCTCCATGCTCGAAGGCGGTGGCGGCTGCCCGCACTGCGGCGCGACATACGGCCTCGCCACCTGCTCCTGCGGCCAAGTCTTCTGCGTGGACGGAGACGGAGAAGTCACCTGTCCCGGCTGCAACAAAACCATCTACATGGGTAGTGCCGAAGGCGACTTCGACATCGCCCGCTCACGAGGCTGACCATGACCCCGAAAACCCTCAAAGAATGGCTGCACCACGCCGACGACGAAATCCTTGCCCGCTTCATTGCCAACCACCAGAACCTCATCGCCCAGCTCATGCAGGCCTGGCAGCGTCAGCTCAACAAAGAACAAGCGGCGCACAACCTGCCGGATGACGCAGCCATCACCAACAACCCCTCCCCGCTTGCCGATAATCCGGACGATATAGCGGACGACGCGACCGTCCCCCGTCCCCACGAAGGAGAGGACGACAAACAAAGCGCCAGCGAAACCACCGCGACTGCCTGCATCACCCAAGAAACCCCGCAAAAAGACGACGAATTTGCCCCGCTTGACTCCTCAAACCCGGATACCGCCATGCCCCTGCACCCCGCTACCCCCACGCCTACCGCCGCGCAAACCCCGGCCATCTACCTGCCGCCATTGCCGAATGCCAACCAGGGACAGCCCTACGCATACACCCTGCCCGCCGACCTACCCATCACCGGCCTCACCATCAAAAACGCCGACAGTGGCCTTGCCTGGGATGATGACACCCGCCGCATCCACGGCACCCCGACCATCAGCGGCGACCTGCTCATCCGCCTCTCCCTGCTCGACAACGGCAAAGAAATCGGCATCCACCTCAACCTGCACATCAACCCCGACCCGAAAAGCCTGTGGCAAAACCTGCCCTCCAACCAGGACGCACCCTTTGCCAAACCCGACAGCGCCCACGAAGAACAAACCACCCCGCATGGCCGCCTCATCGCCGCCCGTCAGCGCGGCCGCTCACACGCCCACATCGGCAGCTACTGCGACGACGACTACCGCCTCCACTACCACGAAGCAAGCGGCCTGCACCTCCTTACCGTTGCCGACGGAGCGGGCAGTGCCGCCTATTCCCGCTACGGCTCACAACTCGCCGTTGCAGCCGTCAAAAACACCATCATTGCCCTGCTGGACGACACCGACAAACCACACCACAGACTCGCCCACGTCGATCCCGCGCAGCGCGAAAAAATCGCCGCCAACCTCATCAGCCACGCCCTGCATGCCGCGCACAAAGCCCACCTCGAAGCCGCACAACAACATGGCCTCGAAGCGAAAAGCCTCTCCTGCACCCTGCTCATCGGCCTTGCCGTCGCCCTGCCGGACGGCAGCTGGTACCACGCCGCCTACCAAGTTGGCGATGGCGCCGCTGCCCTGTGGCAGCCGGAAAGCGGCAACCTGCACCTGCTCGGCGAAGCCGACAGCGGCGCCTATTCCGGCGAAACCCAATTCCTCAGCCGTGCCCAGCTCGACGAAGCCGACATCGCCCGCCGCATCCGTCACCACAACGACACCGCGCCATACACCCTCATCCTCATGACCGACGGCGTCTCCGACCCCAAATTCGAAACCGACGCCGGCCTGAAAAACCCCGCGCTGTGGCAGGCACTATGGCAAGAACTAAAAACCCCGCTCGCCGAACCAGCGCCCGATAGCGCCCTGCTTGACTGGCTGGACTTCTGGTCCAGAGGCAACCACGACGACCGCAC
>CAURDG010000193.1:0-3351 GCA_963523555.1 uncultured Cardiobacterium sp. | reverse complement strand
CGCTTCTGCGTGGCGCCGATGCTCGACTGGACGACGCCAGAATGCCGCGCCCTGCACCGTCTTTTTTCCCGTCATGCTTTCTTGTACAGCGAGATGGTGACGAGCGGCGCCCTGATCTTCGGCGACGTGCCGCGCCATCTGCATCATGCGGCAGATGCCCCCTGCGCCCTGCAACTCGGCGGCGGCGAACCGGAAGCGTTGGCGCGTGCCTGTGAAATCGCGCTGCCCTACGGCTATCAGGAAATCAACCTGAACGTCGGCTGCCCCAGCGACCGCGTGCAGCACAACCGCATTGGCGCCTGCCTGATGGATGATGCGCCGCTGGTCGCCGAATGCCTGACGGCGATGCAAGCGGCGGCGGGCACGGTGCCGGTCACGGTCAAACACCGTCTCGCGATTGACGAGCAGGACGAACGCAGCGTCTTCGATTTTGTCGAGACGCTGGCGGCGCGCAGCCCCTGCCGCGTTTTCATCATCCACGCACGCAAGGCGTGGCTGCAGGGACTCAGTCCAAAGGACAACCGCGACGTGCCGCCGCTCAACTATCCGCTGGTGTATGAGGTCAAGCGGCACTTCCCGGAGCTGACCGTCATCATCAACGGCGGCATTACCACCCTCGCCGAATGCCGCGCCCATTTGCAGGCGGTGGACGGCGTAATGCTGGGCCGCGCCGCCTATCAGAATCCTGAACTGCTGCTGGCCGTTGATGAACTCTACGGTGCTCCTGCCCGTACCCTTGCCGAGGTGCTGCCGGCCATTCGCAGCCTGCTGGTCGAAGCATTGGGGCGTGGCGAAATGCTCGCGCACTACACGCGCCACCTGCTCGGCCTTTTCCCTGGCGTGCGCGGCGCCAAACAATACCGTCGTATCCTGAGCGAAGAAGCCCGCGCAGCGAATACGGAAATAGCAGTATTCGATCGTGCCTTGGCGGCAGTGGGATGGACAGGGTAGTTTCCTCAAAAAAGCAAGAACCCATTATCTCGCCTATAGCCAATGCTCTTAATCCTTCATACAAATCTTCCCTAAATATTGCGCAAATGCGGAAAGATTGGCGTAAATGTCGTATGAAAAAATAAGATGATTAGCTATATATCACCACAGCGATGTTTATCTGCCGAACAGTCGCCTGGCCGTGTTCAAAAATACCTTTCAGCAAAGATTGAACCGGTATCCTACATGTCTCGTGTGGAGAGTTTTATTAATCAGATGCTACGGGCGCATCTACTCATAATTGAGCCGCTCCAGCGCCTGCATGATGTCGCGGCATAGCTGTTCGGTGCCCATGCCGGTTTCCGCCGAGATGCGGTACACCGGCCCCTGCCAACCGATGGCGGCGGTGATGTTTTGTTCCAGCGTCGCGCCGTCTTCGGCGGTCAGCGTATCCATTTTGTTCAGCACCAGCCAGCGCGGCTTATCGCCAAAAACGGCGTCGTATTTGGCGAGTTCCAGGCTGACCTGCTCGAAATCGCGCACTGGGTTTTGTGAGTCGCTGAGCGGTGAGCAGTCAAGGACGTGCAGGAGCAGGCGGGTGCGCGCGAGATGGCGCAGGAACTGGTGACCGAGACCGGCGCCTTCCGCCGCGCCTTCTATCAGACCGGGAATATCCGCCATGACGAAGCTTTGCAGCATACCAACGCGGACGACGCCAAGGTTGGGATGCAGCGTGGTGAAGGGGTAGTCAGCAATTTTCGGACGGGCGGCGGAGACGCAGCTGATGAGGGTAGATTTGCCCGCGTTCGGCATGCCAAGCAGGCCAACATCGGCAAGCAGTTTCAATTCGAGACGCAGATAGCGCTCTTCGCCTTCGCTGCCGGGTTTGCATTGACGCGGTGCGCGGTTGGTTGAGCTTTTGTAGCGGGTGTTGCCGAGGCCGTGATAGCCGCCCTGCGCGACCAGCAGACGCTGTCCATCAGTCGTCAAATCGCCGATGAGTTCGTCAGTCTCATCCACAAAAACTTGTGTGCCGACCGGCACCGGCACGATGAGGTCTTCGCCGCTGCTGCCGCGCTTGTTGCGCCCTTCCCCTGCCTTGCCGCTCTCCGCCTGATAGCTGCGGTTGTAGCGGAAATCGGCAAGGGTGTTGATGCCTTCCTGGGCGACCAGGTAAACGCTGCCGCCGTCACCGCCGTCACCGCCGTCCGGTCCGCCGAAGGGGATATATTTTTCCCGGCGGAAGCTGACGATGCCGTTGCCGCCTTTGCCTGCGCGTACATATATGCGTGCTTCATCTACGAATTTCATGGGAATTCCTCTGTGTGTCTGTTTTTATTGTATAGCCGTTTGTCTATCGGCGCCGTCGGCAATAAAAAAAGCCCCGCATGATGCAGGGCTTGCGGTAAAACGCGTGTTTATCAGGCTTCTGCTGCTTCGGCAACAATGCTAACGTAGCGACGCTTTTGCGGTCCGCGTTTGCTGAACATAACAGTACCGGTCGCAGTGGCGAACAGGGTGTGATCGCGACCGACGCCGACGTTTTCACCTGCATTAAACGGGGTGCCACGTTGGCGAACCAGAATGGAACCGGCGCTGACAAATTCACCGCCGTAGCGTTTGATGCCGAGGCGTTTGGATTTGGAATCGCGACCGTTGCGGCTGGAACCGCCTGCTTTTTTGTGTGCCATAGTCTCTTACTCCTTATTGTTGACCGTCAATAGCGTCAATGACCACTTCAGTGTAGTTCTGACGGTGCCCCATGCGTTTCATATGGTGCTTGCGACGGCGGAATTTGATGATCTTGATTTTCTTGTGGCGACCGTGTTCGACGATCTTGGCGCTGACGGTTTTACCTTCCAGATAAGGCGCGCCAACACTGACATTGTCATCACCACTGGCGATGAGCAGTACTTTGTCGAAAGCGATGCTGTCGCCTGCTTCACCCGGTAGGGTTTCCACTTTCAGGCGTTGACCGGGTTTGACTTTGTACTGTTTACCGCCGGTTTCAATAACTGCAAACATGTTGTTCTCCAAAAATTTCATGCGCGAACAGGGTTCTGCCCGCTGTCAAAGGCGGCGAATTATACTGGCGACATGCGGTGAATTCAATAGCGACGCCATATGCTTACGTGCTTTTTCCCGATGTTTTTTGTCCTTATGCACAAAGCGCTTGCAATCATTGTTGAACTCCCTATAATACGCGCTTCTCCTAGGCGCATAGCTCAGTTGGTTAGAGCACCACCTTGACATGGTGGGGGTCGTTGGTTCGAGTCCAATTGTGCCTACCAAGTTTTTAATAAAACGCCCTGTCTTTGCAGGGCTTTTTATTTGCTTTATTGCTGCAACAAGTGCGTCCTCCTCTTAGAACGTGTTTATGGTCTCCAGCTCTGCTGTAAACTATCGGCATGAACAGAAAAA
>CAURDG010000192.1:0-3363 GCA_963523555.1 uncultured Cardiobacterium sp. | reverse complement strand
TAGAGCCAGTCGCCGTAGCTGTTGTAGGTCGTCGCTATGTCCTGTTGCTGCCAGGTGAAGGCAGCGCCCTGGCGAATGTTATCCGGCAGGGCTTTGATGTCGCCGTCGCGCACGCTGTCGAGGCGCGCGATGATAAGGTCGCCGTTGGCGCTTTTCTGGGTGCTGATGCGCGCTGGGTTTTCGAAGAGTGCCGGCACGATCGGGTTGTCGCTGAAGCGGTGGGTCGGCTCAAGGGTGAGGGTTTCCACACCGTATTCCCGCGCGAGTTTTTCGACTTCGTCGCGATTGTTCTCGCTGAGGGCTTTTTGCAGGGCTTCGCCGCGTGTTTGCAGGCCTTTTTCTGCCTCGGCATTGCGGTAGTCACGTTCGACGTCGTTTTTTACCTCGGCGAAGGGGCGCGGCTGCGGTTTTTCGCGGCGGGTGACGGTGAAGAAGACGGTTTGTTGCGGCGCAATTTCGACCGGGTCAGCAGTTTTGTTCTCCGCCAGCGGTTTTTCGCCGAAGAGTTGTTCGCGCACTTTCGGGTTTTGCAGCCAGGCGGCATCTGTACTGGCGGCGGTGATGTTTTTCAGGCTGGCGATGTTGCCACCGGTGATGCCGGTAATGGCGGGCAGCGGCTGGCCGTTTTGCGCGGCATCAAAAGCCTGGTTGGCGCGGCTGTCGTAGGTGGCGAGGTTTTGTTGGGCGGCGAGGCGGCGCAGTTCGTCGTCGCTGAGGGTGCTGGCTTCGATGTTGCCGAGTTCGATCAGCATGTCGCCGTATTCGCTTTTGATGACGGGGCTGGTGTCGCCGCTTGCCGCCAGGGCAAAGAGGGCTTCGCCGATTTCCGGGGTCACGCTTTTGTCTTTACTGGCGGGATCGAGGGTGCCGGTTTCGCCAGCGGTGGTTTTGTCGGTAACGGCCTGCCAGTAATCGGCGAAGGTTTTTTCACCTGCCTGGATGGCGGCGGCAGCGTCAGCGGCAGTTTTAGCGTCGTCAAAGATGATGTAGCGGCCGCTACGTTTTTCACTGGCCTGGCGGGCGGCGGCGATTTGTTCGTCGCTCGCGCCGAGGTCGGCGATGTCGTAGAGGGTGTAATCAATGTCCACCGCTTCCGGCGTGGTGTAGTTATCGCGGTGGGCTTCGTGGTAGGTGTGCAGGGCTTCATCGCTGACGCTAACAGCTTCCGCCAGCAGTGCACGCGGCAGGGTGTAGAGGGTGTAGCCACGCTCTTGTGCCAGCGTTTGCAGGTAGGATTGCAGGAGCGGGTGGTTATCGCCCGGGTCGCTCAGCAGGGCGCGGTAGTAGGCGGCAACGGTTTGTTCGTTGCGCACACTGTTCTGGTAGGTTTCAGCGCTGAGGTGGTTTTGTGTCAGCCATTGCTGGTATTGGGTGTTGTCGCCAAACTGGCTTTTGATGATGCGGTAGAGGGCGGTTTCCGGCAGGATGTAGCGGCTATCGAGGGCATGCTGCTGGAAGAGGTTTTGCGTGATGAGGCGGCGCAGGGTGCGGGCTTTGGTTTCGGTTTCGCCCAGATCCGGGGCTTGCTGCTGTATTTCCCGGTAGACGTTGTTGTAGGCACTGATCGGAATGTTGTGACCGTTGACGGTGGCAACGGTGGCGCGCTCTCCGCCCGGCTGGTTAAAGAAGGGAACGCCGATAAACAGCATGCCGATACCGGCGATGATGACGAGGGCGTAGGTGATGCGGTTGGTCTTTTTTTCGCGGATGTCTTCGAGCATGGGGTTTTCCGTGGGTTGGTGTGGGCGCGGATTGTATAGTGCGCCGGGAGATGTTGCCACCGGCGGCAGCCGCCTGTTCAGGCAGTCGGGCCGCTTTTGATGGCGATGATGTGGGTGTTGTCAGCGGTGGCACGGATGCTGTGGGTTTCCAGCGGTGCGAGGCTGATGATGCGGTCCGGCAGCAGGGTTGCCGTGCTGCCGTCAACGCTGCTGTGGATTTCCGCACTGCCGCTCAAGGTGATGAGGATGATGATCGCCGGGCTTTGGTAGGGCGGGATTTCGTTACCCGCGCGCAGGCGCATTTCAACGATTTGGTGCCGCTCGCTTTCTTCAAGGATGCCGCCGAGCGGGCCGCTGTGGTGCAGGGGCAGGGTTTGCATGGTCGCCTTCTTTATTCGGGCAGGTTAAGCAGGGTTTCGATGAGTTCCGGTGAGCCCGCTGTGTGCATGAGTTCCTGCGGGGTCAGGTATTTCAGCGCTTCGGCGTAGTGCTGTGCTTCTTGCAGTTTGGCCTTGGCGGTGATGTGCAGCAGACGGTCTTTCGTACTTTGCGGCGCGTTCAGGTCGAGAGCGGCGATATGCGCGGCGGCCAGGGCACGGTCGCGGCCGAGTTCATGGATGCGGCGACTACGGCAGGCGGCAAAGGCAGCGCTGTTTGCTTCAGCGGCAGCCTCAATGGCCGGCGGGCGGGTTTCTTCGGGGATAAGCAGGATGTGTTTTTTTGCGAGCCAGCCGCCCAGGCGGGTATTGCCGCTGTGGCGCGACAGCCACGGCGAGAGGAAAAGGCCGATGATGATGGGCGAGAGCCAGATAATCTGATTCGGCGCCTGCCAGATGAGGCCGCAGAGGACGATAGTGGCGATAGCGACGTAGAGCAGGTTGCGCTTGATGGCGTCTTTCCACGGCAGCAGGGCGCCTTCGCGGTTTTGCGTGCGCCAGCCGCTGTCGCGGCCAAGGAAGATGTCGATGACGTGCCGGGTCTGGATGAGCATGAGCAGCGGCGCGTAGAGGGTGGAGATGATGAGTTCGACGATGAAGCCCTGGGTGACGGCAAGGGTACCGCCAAAGGCGCGGCGGCGTTTGCTGCTGATGAGAACGCGGATCCAGCCGATGAATTTGGGCAAGAGCAGCAGGCTGATGGCGGCGAAGAAGAGCCACAGCATCCGTTCGGGGTCGAAAGTCGGCCAGTCGGGGAAGAGCTGGCGCGCGCTGGTGAAGTATTTGGGTTTGGTAAAGAGGGTTTGCGCGGTGATGCCGGTGCCGACGATGAGCATGATGAGCCAGATGGGGCTCATGATGTAGCTGGCGATGCCGATGAGGAAGTGGATGCGGCTTGGCCAGCGCAGGCCTTTGCTACCGATGATGCCGAGATGCTGCATGTTGCCCTGCGCCCAGCGGCGTTCACGACCAACGAGGTCGTCCAGGGTCGGCGGCAGGCCTTCGTAGCTGCCACCGAGATCGGGATCCATGCGCACGTGCCAACCAGCGCGGCGCAAAAGGGCGGCTTCGACGAAGTCGTGGCTCAGGATGTGGCCGCCGATGGGGTTGCGCCCGCGCAGGATGGGCAGGCCGCAGCTGTCGGCAAAGGCCTGGACGCGGATGATGGCGTTGTGCCCCCAGTAGTTGCCGTCTTCGCCCTGCCA
>CAURDG010000191.1:0-3390 GCA_963523555.1 uncultured Cardiobacterium sp. | reverse complement strand
GCGGCACGGTCAGCATGATTACCACCAACGTCCTTTCCGTCTTCACCCTCTCCGGCATCTTCCTGCTGCATCAGTGGCTGGTTGGCTGATTTCAATCTTGCCACCATCATCAGCGACGTGATGGTGGCACACCAAGCCTGTACCGCATATCCCCTTTGCGTTTATCAACCGTCACCCGGTGGCCGTTGCGCTAGAATGCACGCAGCTTTTTACTGCCGCCACACCCCATGCACAGCTACTTCTACATCGTGTTGAGCACCGTTTTGGTGAACAACTTCGTCCT
Organism: uncultured Cardiobacterium sp.; assembly: GCA_963523555.1. GTDB lineage: Bacteria > Pseudomonadota > Gammaproteobacteria > Cardiobacteriales > Cardiobacteriaceae > Cardiobacterium. Next base: position 3,107 of record CAURDG010000191.1, on the reverse strand, counting down.
CTCGCAATTCCTCGGCCTCTGCCCCTTCATGGGCGTCTCGCGCAAAATCGATACTGCCCTCGGCATGGGCTTTGCCACCGCCTTTGTCCTCACCCTCTCTGCCGTCAGCGCCTACTTGCTCGATACCTACCTGCTCACCCCCTTCGGCATCACCTACCTGCGCACCATCGGCTTCATCGTCGCCATCGCCGTCCTCGTCGGCCTGACCGAAATGTACATCGCCAAAACCAGCCCCGTGCTGCACCGCCTGCTCGGCGTATATCTGCCGCTGATTACCACCAACTGCGCCGTGCTCGGCGTCGCCCTCCTGAACGCCAACCAGCAGCACAATCTGCTGCAATCCGCGCTGTACGGCTTCGGTGCGGCGGTTGGCTTTACCCTCGTCCTCGTCATTTTCGCTGCCATCCGCGAACGCATTGACGCTGCCGACGTGCCCGCGCCCTTCAAAGGCACCCCGGCGGCGCTGATGACGGCGGGCATTCTCGCTATCGCTTTCATGGGCTTCGGCGGCTGGGTGTAAACCATGATTTGGCTCGCCATCATCCTCCTGCTTGCCGTCATCGCCCTGTGCGGCCTGCTGCTCGGCGTCTTCGCGCAAAAATACAAAGTCGAAGGCGACCCGCTTGCCGAAAAAATCGACGCCATCCTGCCGCAGACCCAGTGCGGCCAGTGCGGCTTCCCCGGTTGCAAACCCTACGCCGAAGCCATCGCCAAAGGCGAGGCGGACATCAACCGTTGCCCGCCCGGCGGCCAGGAAGGCGTGGACAAACTCGCCGAATTGCTCGGCGTGGAAAGCAAACCACTCAACGCCGAAAACGGCGCAGAGACCGCGCCGCAAGTCGCCTTTATCATTGAAGACTGGTGCATCGGCTGCACCAAATGCATCAAAGCCTGCCCGGTGGATGCCATCCTCGGCAGCAACCAGAAAATGCACACTATCATCAGCGACGAATGCACCGGCTGCCGCCTCTGCGTGGACCCCTGCCCGGTCAACTGCATCATCATGAAGCCGCGCGACGAACCCTGGAACTGGGACAAACCGCAGAACCCGCAACAACCGCAAACCCCGCCACCGGCACCGCAGCCGCCGCAACCCACCGAATCATGATCAAACAACTCCTCGCCCGCCTCCTTTCCGGCAAAACCACCTTCCACGGCGGCATCCACATCACCCCGCCCGGGCACAAAACCATGAGCACCGCCCGCCCCTCGCGGGAAGCCGCCCTTTGCGACGAATACGCCATCAGCCTCATCCAGCACGACGGCACCCCGTTCATCGCCCAGGTTGCCATCGGTGACCGCGTTCTGCGTGGCCAGCTTCTCGCCGCACCAGCGAATCACAGGGACGCCCCCGTCCACGCCCCCACCTCCGGCACCATCCGCGCTATCGAGCCGCGCCCGGACATGCACCCGTCCAACCGCCCCGTGCCGCACCTCATCCTCGCGAGCGACGGTGAAGACCAAAGCGCGCCACCGCTGCCCGCTCTCGATATCGAGACCGCCACGCCGGACGAACTGCGCGCGCGCATTCACGACTGCGGCATCGTCGGCCTCGGCGGGGCAGGTTTCCCCACCGCGCGCAAACTCGGCCATCCCGCCAACACCCTCGTCATCAACGCCGCCGAATGCGAGCCCTACATCACCTGCGACGACCTGCAAATCCGCGAAAACGCCGCCGCTATCATCAAAGGCGCACAAATCACCGCGCGCATCCTCGGCGCAGACAACATCCACTTCGGCATCGAAGACGACAAACCTGAAGCCATCGCCGCCCTGCACGCTGCACTCGATGCCGCCGCCGACCCGCGCATCCGCATCAGCAGCGTCCCCGTGCGTTACCCCAGCGGCAACGCCCGCCAACTCTTCGAACTGCTGCTCGGCATCCGCGTCCCCGCTGACGCCCACGCCAGCGACTACGGCCTCATCTGCCACAACAGCGGCACCATGAAAGCCGTGTACGACGCCGTCAGCCTAGGCCTGCCGCTCACCGAACGCTACACCACCATCAGCGGCGAAGGCATATACGAACCGCAAGTCCTGCGCATCCGCATTGGCACCGCCGCGCGCGAACTCATCCAGCAGAGCGGCGGCGAGCGGCACGAACACAGCGCGGAAAACCGCCACATCATCGGCGGCCCGATGATGGGCTACGAGATCGCCTCCCTCGACACCCCGCTACAAAAAACCGGCAACAGCTTGCTCATCCTGCCCGCCGCTCCCGCTCCCGAAGAAACCCCGTGCATCCGCTGCTCGCGCTGCGCCGACGCCTGTCCGATGGAACTCCTGCCGCAACAACTCCTCTGGTACAGCCAGAGCAACCAGCACAACCGCCTCAAACAATACCGCCTGTTTGACTGCATCGAATGCGGCATCTGCGCGGCCGTCTGCCCGTCCGGCATCCCGCTCGTCCAGTACTACCGCCACAGCAAAGGCGACATCCGCGCCGCCGACAAAAAAGCACAAGACGCCGAACACGCCCGCGCCCGTCACGAAGCGCGCACCGCCCGCCTCGAACGCGAAGCCGCCGAAAGACAAGCGCAAATGGACGCCCGCCGCGCCAAACTGCGCGAAGCAGCCGCGACCCCGGCCCCCGCCGCACCACCATCACCTATTACCCGCCAAGACCCTAACCCGCCGGAAAAATACACCCCGAACCGCCCGCCAAGCGGGATAACCACGGCCTCCGACGACAAAACCGCCGCTATCGAAGCGGCGAAAGCCCGCGCCGCCGCGCGCCGTGCCGAACGCCTCGCCGCACAAACAGAAACTACTGAACCCCCGCCAAGCGAGACAACTACGGCCTCCGACGACAAAACCGCTGCCATCGAAGCGGCAAAAGCTCGCGCTGCTGCGCGCCGTGCCGAACGCCTCGCTACACAAACACAAACCGCCGAAACCCCGCCAAGCGAGACAACCACGGCCTCCGCTGACAAAACCGCTGCTATCGAAGCGGCGAAAGCCCGTGCCGCTGCGCGCAAAGCCGCCCGCCTCGCTGCCAGCGACAAAACCACAGAACCAACCGTCAGCGAAGAGACCAACCCTTCCCCCGCGAGCGGTCGCGAAGCGACGGAAGGGGGGAAACAAACCCCTGAAGCCGCCACCAGCAC
>CAURDG010000190.1:0-3390 GCA_963523555.1 uncultured Cardiobacterium sp. | reverse complement strand
CTGGACGCGGGACATGGCGATATCTGGAATGATCCGGCGATATGGAAGGTCATTGGCGAGACGCTGCGCCAATAAGCGCTAAATGGCGGGCGGCTGTCTTCCCGCAGAGAAATGCTTTTGGGCCAAGCGGGATAAATCCCGGCCTTGTGCCATAAAAAATCCCCCGCAAGCGGGGGATTTTGGCAATGGCGACAGGGATGTTTATCGGCCCCCGCTTTGCTGGTAGATACCCATCGCTTCCGGCAGATATTGCTGCAAGACGGCGATGCGGTCAGCACCGCTGGGGTGGGTGGAGAGGAAGGTCGGCGTGCTGCCGCCGCCTGCCTGCGCCATTTTCTGCCAGACGCTGATAGCCGCCTGCGGGTTATAGCCGGCACGTGCCATCAGCATCAGCCCGCCGATATCCGCCTCGGTTTCATGCTGGCGGCTGAATGGTTTGTTGATACCGTATTCGGCAAGCAGGCCTGAACCCATATTAATCATGTCGGGATCAATATTGCCTTGATTCGCCAGTACGGCACCGCCGATTTGCATACCGAGACCGGTGAGCAATTGCTGGCCGACTTGCGCCTTGGTGTGCTCGCGCAGGGCATGGGTCATTTCGTGGCCGATAACGGCGGCAAGTTCGTCGTCCGTGAGATGCAGTTTTTCGACAAGGCCGCTGTACACCGCCATTTTCCCGCCCGGCATCGCCCAGGCGTTCAATTCGTCAGAGCGCAGCACGTTCATCTGCCAGTCAAAGGGGATACCAGTGCGGTTATCGGCATTCGCCACTGGCACCATGCGGTTGAAGACTTGATGCACGCGCTGTGCGGTCGGCGAGCGGGTATCCAGCGCGTTTTCGCTTTGCGCTTCGGAGAGCAGGGTGTTGTAGCTTTGTGCGGCTTTGAGGTTTAGCGCCTGCGAGTTGTAGCCGGCGAGATCGGCCATGGATTCGCAACCGGCGATGGCGGTGAGGGCGCTGATGTACAGGATTTTTTTGAATTTCATGCGTCTTCCAATGGATAAAGGGGTGAGATTGACTATTTTTCCATAGAATCTGATGTTTTTTCTGCGCGGTTTCTTGACTTTCCATTAACTTAATTTCAAGATTCGGCACTTCATCCCTATATGAGGCTTTGTTATATGTCCACTCATACGCTCTCTGACCCTCTTGCCAACGTGCGCGAGCTGACCCTGCGCGGTATGGTGCTTGGTGCGCTGATTACGGTGGTGTTCACCGCGTCCAACGTGTATCTCGGCCTGAAAGTCGGTCTGACCTTCGCCTCCTCCATTCCGGCGGCGGTCATTTCCATGGCAGTGCTGAAATTTGCCAGCGGCAGCAATATTCTGGAAAACAACATGGTGCAGACACAGGCCTCCGCTGCCGGCACCATTTCCAGCGTGATTTTTGTCCTGCCCGGCCTGTTAATGGCAGGTTACTGGGCAGGGTTCCCCTTCTGGCAGACGACACTGCTCTGCACCGCCGGCGGTATCCTCGGCGTGATTTTCACCATTCCGCTGCGCTATGCAATGGTGGTGAAGAGTGATTTGCCCTACCCGGAAGGGGTTGCAGCGGCGGAAATCCTCAAAGTCGGCAGTCATAGCGAAACAGCAGGCGGCGAAGGCAGCGGCATCCGCGAAATTGTCGCTGGCGGCCTGCTCGCCGGGCTGTTCGGCCTGTTGAGCAACGGCCTGCGCGTCATCAGCGACAGTGCCAGTTACTGGTTCAAAAGCGGCAACGCCGTGTTCCAGTTGCCGATGGGCTATTCACTGGCGTTGCTTGGCGCCGGCTATCTGGTCGGCCTGACCGGCGGTATCGCCATCCTTATCGGCATTGCCTTTGCCTGGGGCGGCGCGGTGCCGTGGTTTACCGCGACTACGCCAATGCCGGACGGTATGGATATGACTTCCTTTGCCATGAGCCTGTGGAAAAACAAAGTGCGTTTCATCGGCGCAGGCACCATCGGTATTGCTGCCATCTGGACGCTGATTACCCTGCTGAAACCAACCATTGAAGGGATGAAGCAGTCTTTCCGCACCTTGAGCGGCAACGCCACCGTCTCGACCGCGCGCATCGAGCAGGATCTGTCGCCGCAAGCGATGATCTTCATCACCCTCGGCATGATGGTGCTGCTCGGCTTCAGCTTCTACCACTTCATTGATGCGGCAACGATCCCCAGCGGCATCGCCTGGCTGCTGGTTATTGTCTGCGTGCTGCTTACCGTCATCATCGGCTTCCTCGTCGCCGCCGCCTGCGGTTACATGGCAGGGTTGGTCGGTTCCTCATCCAGCCCGATTTCCGGTATCGGCATCATCTCCATCATCATCATCTCGCTGGTGCTGCTCCTAATCGGTGAATCCGGCGGCCTCTTTGCTGATGACGGCAACCGCCGTTTCCTGCTGGCGCTGACGCTTTTCTGCGGTTCGGCAGTCGTCTGTGTTGCTTCTATTTCCAACGACAACCTGCAAGACCTGAAAACCGGCTATTTGTTGCAAGCAACGCCGTGGCGGCAACAGGTCGCGCTCATCATCGGTGTGGTGGTCGGCGCCATCGTCGTCGCGCCCGTCTTGCAACTGCTCTATCAGGCCTATGGCTTCCCGGATGCCATGCCGCGTGCGGGTATGAATCCTGCCCAGGCGATGTCCGCCCCGCAAGCAACGCTGATGACCAGCATCACTCAAGGCATCTTCGAACATAAACTGCAGTGGCAGTACATCCTGAGCGGCGTCGCCATCGGCGTGGCACTGATTGTCGTTGATGTCCTGCTGCGCAAGGGCAGCGGTGGCCGCAAAGCGCTGCCGGTGCTGGCGGTCGGCATGGGCATCTACCTGCCGCCGTCCATCAACATGCCGATTATCGTTGGCGCCTTCCTCGCCGCCTTCCTGCGCAGCCGTATCCGCAGCCGCTACGGCGCGGACAGCGAAAAACGCGTCGCCGCCGCCGACCGCATCGGCACACTCTTCGCTGCCGGACTTATCGTCGGGGAAAGCCTGATTGGCGTCATCCTCGCCTTCATCATCGTCGTCTCTGTGACTAACGGCGGATCGGACGCACCACTCGCGATTCCGCTAGAAAATTGGGGCACCACCGCCGCCTGGCTGGGTCTCGCCTTCTTTATCGGCGCCATACTCATCTTCGCCCGCCGCACCCTCGCTGCCGCCAAGCGCTGATGACGCGGCATCAATGAAAAACGCCCCTGCGGGGGCGTTTTTTATGCCCGCCAAGCGGGATGAATGCTGGGTTTGTGAGCGGCCGCCAAGCGGGATAAATGCTGGGCTCGTGGCAGGCCGCCAAGCGGGATAAACACTGGGTTTGTAAGCGGCCGCCAAGCGGGATGAATGCTGGGTTTGTGAGCGGCCGCCAAGCGGGATGAATGCTGGGTTTGTGAGCGGCCGCCAAGCGGGATG
>CAURDG010000189.1:0-3410 GCA_963523555.1 uncultured Cardiobacterium sp. | reverse complement strand
CGATGGAGATGCCCGCGCCGAAGTATTTTTTGTCGTCCACGTCGGTGCCTGCCTGCTCGAAGTCTTTGCCTTCGTCGCGTTGCAGGAAGCCGTCCTGCATGACGAACTTGTCAGCAAAGATCAGGTCGAGACGGCCAGCGATGGCATCCAGGTTGGCTTCTTCTATCGACGTGTAGCGCTGGATGTTGGCATCGCGGAAGTTATCGGTCACGTAGTTGTCGAAGATGGTGGCGCGCTGTACGCCTACGGTTTTGCCTTTCACGCCTGCCGGGGTCGGCTCGATGCTGCTGCCTTTGGCGCGGACGAAGATGCCGGGGTTGCTGTAATACGGGTCGGTGAAAGAGATGCTTTCGCGGCGTTCCGGGGTGTCGTTCATGGAGGCGACGATGGCGTCGATTTTGTGCGTTTTCAGTGCCGGAATCAGGCCTTCCCAGTCCATTTGTTCGTAGCGGCATTCGCGCTTCATCTGGGCACAGAGGGCGAGACCGATGTCGATGTCAAAGCCGGTCATTTTGCCGTCGCTGCTGGTTTCGGAGAATGGCGGATAGGTGCCATCGGTAGAGAAGACCAGGACGTCGTCAGCGGCGAAGGCCGGAGCTGCGAAGGCCGCAGTGAGGGCGAGAGCCAGGATTTTTTTCATGTTTGCACCTTGATGTCTGTTGGATAAAAGGGAAAGGCGTTATTTGGCGGTACCGCCGGAGACGTCGTACTTGAAGTATTTGTCGTTCACTTTTTTGTACTCGCCGTTGGCGCGGATAGCTTTGAGCGCGGCGTTCAGGTCTTCGCGCAGTTTGTCGTCTTCTTTGCGCACGGCGATGGAAATACCTTCGCCAAAGTATTTTTTGTCGTTTTCTTCGGGGCCGACGGCTTCGAAGTCTTTGCCTTCGTCGCGTTGCAGGAAGCCTTCTTCCATCACGATTTTGTCAGCAAAGAGCAGGTCAACGCGTCCGGCGAGGGCATCCTGGTTAGCTTCATCCTGTCCGGTGTAGCGCTGGATGTTTGCTTCGGGGAATTTGTCGGTGACGTAGTTGTCGAAGATGGAGGCACGCAAGACACCGACGGTTTTGCCTTTCACGCCTGCCGGGGTCGGCTCGATGCTGCTGCCTTTGGCGCGGACGAAGAGGCCAGGATTGGTGTAATACGGGTCGGTAAAGGCGACGCTTTCGCGGCGTTCCGGGGTGTCATTCATGGAGGCGACGATGGCGTCGATTTTGTCGGTTTTCAGCGCCGGGATCAGGCCTTCCCAGTCCATTTGCTGGAAGCGGCATTCGCGCTTCATTTGGGCGCAAAGGGCAAGACCGATATCAATATCGAAGCCGGTCAGCTTGCCGCTGCCGTCCATTTCGGAAAAGGGCGGGTAGGTGCCGTCGGTGGCGAGAACGAGAACGTCATCCGCAGCGAACGCCTGGGCGGCAAAGCCTGCCGCGAGAGCAAGAGCGAGTGTTTTTTTCATGATTTATCCTTTGAGGCTGTTGGACAAAAACTGACGGACGCGCTCAGAATCGCTATGGAAAAACAGCTTTTCCGGCGGTCCCTCTTCTTCGATCTGCCCCTGATGCAGGAACATGACATGGCTGGACACCTCGCGGGCGAAACCCATTTCGTGGGTGACGACAATCATCGTCCGCCCCTCGGCTGCCAGTTCCTGCATCAAGCGCAGCACATCGCCGACCAGTTCCGGGTCGAGCGCCGAAGTCGGTTCGTCGAACAAAAGCGCATCCGGCTCCATCGCAAGCGCGCGGGCAATCGCTACCCGCTGCTGCTGGCCGCCGGAAAGCCTGTTCGGATAATAATCGCGCCGGTCATAGAGACCGACCTTGTGCAACAGCGCCGCTGCGCGTTCCGTCGCTTCCGCCTTTGGCACTTTCAAAACGTGCACCGGCGCCTCAATCAGATTCTGCAACACCGTCTTGTGCTGCCACAGGTTGAAATTCTGGAAGACCATCGCCAGCTTCGAGCGCACCCGCTGAATCTGGCGCAGACTGCCCGCTTCGCGCGTGCCCTTCTTCTCTTTAATCTGCACGACCTCGCCAGCGACGCGAACCTCGCCACGATCCGGCATTTCGAGAAAATTGAGGCAACGCAGGAAAGTACTCTTGCCCGAACCGGACGAGCCGAGAATGGAAACCACGTCGCCGCGATGCGCGGTGAGGGAAATCCCTTTAAGCACCTCGACATTGCCGAAGGACTTGTGAATATCAATAGCTTGCAAAGCCGGAATCTCGCTCACCGGAGCCTCCAAAATAAAAGAAAGGGGTCGATTCTACACCAACCGCCCCGCTTGTCTATACAATGCCAGCCTTTCGGAAATCAAGCCCATGAACCCTACACTCGACCTCCTGCAAGACCTTATCCGCCGCCCTTCCATCACGCCCGAAGATGCCGGCTGCCAGCAACTCATTGGCGAACGCCTGCAAGCGGCAGGCTTTACCGTGCGCCATATCCGTCTCGGCGACACCGACAACCTTTGGGCAACGCACGGCAATGGCACGCCGCTCGTCGCTTTCGCCGGACATACCGACGTTGTTCCGCCTGGCGACGCAAGCCTATGGCAATCACCACCATTTACGCCCACCATCCGCGACGGCAATCTCTACGGACGTGGCGCCGCCGACATGAAAGCAGGCGTAGCGGCGATGACCGTCGCCCTTGAATGTCTTGCCGCCACCGCACACAACGGCACCCTCGCCCTGCTGCTCACCAGCGACGAAGAAGGCGACGGCATCCACGGCACCCAAGCCGTACTGCAACAACTGCGCGAAGAAGGCACTCACATTGACTACGCCATCGTCGGCGAGCCCTCCTGCCGCGCCCAGCTCGGCGACCAGGCGCGACATGGACGGCGCGGTTCACTACACCTGCACCTCACCATCCACGGCAAACAAGGCCACGTCGCCTATCCGGCTAACGCGCGCAACCCCATCCATGCACTCGCTGCCGTTATCCATCGCCTTACCGCTACCGTTTGGGACAGCGGCAACGCCCATTTCCCGCCAACCTCCTTCCAGGTCAGCAACATCACCGGCGGCAGTGGTGCGGAAAATGTCGTCCCCGCCAGCGCCGTCTGCAAAATGAACTGGCGCTACAACAACCAGCACCACAGCGGCCACCTGCAACAAAAAACCATCGCCCTTATCGAACCCCTCATGGAAGAGCGCGAAACCCGCGCGGAATACCACTGGAAACTTGCCGGCGAACCCTTCCTTACCGATAACACTGCCCTGATGCAGGCGCTACGCAGTGCGGTGGCCCGCCATTGCGGCACCGGCCTTGATTACGATACCGGCGGCGGCACCTCGGATGCCCGCTTCCTTGCCAAAGGCGGCACGGCAACCATCGAATTTGGCCCCGTCGGCAGTAGCCTGCACCAGATTGACGAACACGTCCGCGTCGCCGACCTCGCCCCGCTT
>CAURDG010000188.1:0-3447 GCA_963523555.1 uncultured Cardiobacterium sp. | reverse complement strand
CCGCTTGGCGCGAACCCAGAGATTATCCCGCTTGGCGCGGGCCCAGTGTTTGTCCTGCTTGACGCGAACTCAGCATTTATCCCGCTTGGCGGCAAACCCAGCATTTATCCCGCTTGGCGGCTGCCTACAAACCCAGTGTCTATCCCGCTTGGCGGCTACCCACAAACCCAGTGTCTATCCCGCTTGGCGCGAACCCAGAGATTATCCCGCTTGGCGCGGGCCCAGTGTTTGTCCCGCTTGGCGCGAACCCAGAGATTATCCCGCTTGGCGGCTACCCACAAACCCAGCGTTTATCCCGCTTGGCGACCGCTCACAAACCCAGTGTTTATCCCGCCTGGCGCGTACCCAATCCCGATATCCCGCTTGGCGGCTTGCCACGAGCCCAGTGTTTACCCCGCTTGACAGCTACCTACGAACCCAGGTTTTATCCCGCTTGGCGGCTGCTACAAACCCAGCGTTTATCCCGCTTGGTGCCGTGTTTTCGTGGGAGCAAGGACCTGTTGCAGGGCAAAGCGCAGATAGGCCTGTTTGAGGGTGAGTTGCTGTTTGTGGCGGTAGTAGGTGTTGATGCTATCGAGCAGGGTTTGGCGGTAGCTTGGAGCGAGCTGGCGCAAGCTTTCAAGATGGCGGCAGAGGAGCAGGCCGTTTTGGTACGCTGCGGTGTCAATGTGGTCGTAGGCGGGGGCATCGGTAAGCGGCAGGCCGTTCGCCAGCAGTTTTTGGTAGCTTGCAGCGGGGTTGTCGTCGTCCGGGTCGTCGCTCGCCAGGTAGGTGTAGAGGTAGGTGATGGCGTCGCGGTGGGCGCGGTAGTCGGCAGCGTTGCCACCGGGGATGCGGCTCGCGCGCCAGACGATGTAGGCGGCGAGTTCGTAGCGGCTAAGTTGGCGGTCGTGCTTGATGAGGTGGCGGATGTGTTGTTCGAGGGTGTTTTTTTGTTCTTCGCCGAGGGTGGCGGTTGCTTGTGTGAGGTGGGCGAGCAGGGCGATTTGTGCGACGGGTTCGCTGTGTTCGATGGTGGTATAGGCGTTGCGGCTGGCGTCGAGGGTGGCGCGCGGGATGGTGCCTTCGTCTTCGAGGGTGTAGTAGTAGGCGCCGCTATGGTAGATGTAGAGGGCGAGCAGGGCGGCGGCAGGGTCTACCGGTGCAGGGTGGTGGACGGCGGCGAGGCTGCGGTCAAGACTGAGGATGGGGTAGGTGGGGTTGAGCGCGAGGGCGTCCTGGCTGCGTTTGGCCGGGTCAATTTCGTATTGGTTGCGGCGGTGTTCCTGGATGTCGAAGAGGATGGCATCAAGTTCTTCGGGGCTGATGTCGCCACCGCCCCAGGTGCGGATGCGTTCGGCCAGCGGCGGGTGGGTGCGTAGCAGGCGGTTCAATCCGCTTTGGTAGTGGATGAAGTAGATGTGGGCGCGGTCGCGCGGCGGACGGCGCGGGTTGATGCCGTTTTCTTGCAGGGCCCAGGCCTTTTTCAGGGCGCTGACGAGGGCGTCAGGGTTACGGGTGTATTGCACGGCGCGGGCGTCCGCCATTTCTTCGCGGCGGCGCGAGAAGGCGGCTTGCAGCAGGCGGCCATAGAGGTAGAGGATGGAGCCGAGGATGGTGAAGGCGGCGGCGGGGATACTGATATCCGGGCTGTCGTCGTTTCGCATGAGGCCGCGCAAATCGAAGAGCTGGGCTTCGGGGGCAGTGTGGATGCGCTCCTGGCGGTTCGGCCAGTCGCTGATGATGTAGTAGCCATGCACCATCGCGGTGAGGCGGGCGTAAATGGCGAGGTCGCCGTTTTCGATGTGGCCGTATTCGTGCCCGATGATGGCTTGCAGTTCGTCGCGGGTGAGGCTGTCTATCGCGCCCTGGCTGACGGTGAGGGCGAGGCTGCCGTCTGCACCGCCGACGATGAAGGCGTTGATGCTGTCGTCGTTGCGCTGGATGTAGGCGGCGGGTGCGACATTGCCGGAAGCGGCGCTCATTTCGGCGACAAGGTTGGTGTAGAGGCGGTCGGCGCGGTGTTTTTCCGGGCAGGCGGGCTCGGCACCGAGGGCGCGCGCCTGCTCGTCAGCGTTCGTTGAGCGCATTTTGCGCTGCATGTCGGTGTAAGCGATGAGCAGCGCAGCGGTGGGGATGAGGCCGGCGATGAGGCTGATGTGGAGGTAGAGGCTGCTGAAGGTATGCGGGCCGTCCTGCGTAACGGCAGCGATGATGGGGCTTACGCCGAAGAGGGCGAGCGCGCAGGCAAGGCTGTAGGTGAGGTAGCTGGCGAGCGCGCCCAGCCAGAAGGCTATTTGCAGGCGGCGGCTAGCGATGTCCGCCTGCTGGTGTTCTTCGCGGAAGAGGGTCGCCATCAGTCGAATTTCACTTGTACCGGGGCGCGCTTGGTGTCGATGTCGTCAATTTCCAGCAGGCTGTTGGCACGGAAGGCAAAGATGCCGGCGATGATGTTGGCAGGGAATTGCTGCACGGCGTTGTTGTAGTCGGTGACGCTGTCGTTGTAGTACTGGCGCGCGAAGGCAATGCGGTTCTCGGTAGAGGCGATTTCTTCGCGCAGGGCGGCAAGCTGGTTGTCCGCTTTGAGCTCAGGGTAGTTTTCAAAGGTGGCGTAAAGGCCGCCGAGGCGCGCGCCAAGGGCTTGTTCGGCAGCGGCAAGTTCGCCGATGCCCGCCGTGCCGCCACCGGTGTTTTTCAGGGCATTCGCGGCGTGATTACGCGCGGCGATGACGCTGGTCAGGGTTTCTTGTTCGTGTTGCAGGTATTTGCGCGCAACTTCAACGAGGTTGGGGATAAGGTCATAACGGCGGGTAAGCTGCACGTCAATTTGTGCGAAAGCGTTTTTGTATTCGTTGCGCTTGTTGACGAGGCTGTTGTAGATGCCGACAGAAACGGCAATGGCGATGATGACGAGAGCGAGGATAATCCAGCCAGTCATGGGTTTTCTCCTTGTTTTTGGTGGGGTTAAGGGACGTCTGGCATTGTAATTTTCGCGGTTTCTGCTTGCAAGGCAGGCGGGCTCTGCCTACAATCCGCGCCCTGAGTTCGCCAGGCAATCGCTGTACTTCGGTGCAGAGGAAAGTCCGGGCTCCACAGGGCAGGGTGCCGGGTAACACCCGGGCGGCGTGAGCCGACGGAAAGTGCCACAGAAAAGATACCGCCTGCGTGGCAGGTAAGGGTGAAATGGTGCGGTAAGAGCGCACCGCAAGGCCGGTAACGGGCTTGGCAGGGTAAACCCCACCCGGAGCAAGACCAAATAGGGAATCCATGCGGCGGCCCGCCGTGATTCCGGGTAGGTTGCTACAGGTATCCGGTAACGGATATCGCAGAGGAATGATTGCCCACGACAGAACCCGGCTTATCGGCGAACTCTTTTTCTTTCAATCAATATGTCCCCGTAGCTCAACCGGATAGAGCGTTCCCCTCCTAAGGGAAAGGCTGGAGGTTCAATTCCTCTCGGGGACGCCA
>CAURDG010000187.1:0-3484 GCA_963523555.1 uncultured Cardiobacterium sp. | reverse complement strand
TCGGCTTCATCTTCTACAACCTCGGCATGGTCAGCAAACGCGCTGCCACCACCGCTGCTCTGCTTGCTGCGATGATGTTCATGATTGGCGGTATCCCTGGCACCTTCCACCATATCTACTTCGCCGGTACCACCACGCCGATCATGGCTGTGGGCGCGCTCTTCTCGGCGCTAGAAGTCGTGCCGCTCGTTCTGCTTGGTTACGACGCCTTTGAAAACTGGACAGCGCAACACAAAGCCGACTGGATGAAGCCGATGCGCTGGCCGCTGACCTTCTTCATCGCTGTCTCCTTCTGGAACATGCTCGGCGCGGGCGTCTTCGGCTTCCTCATCAACCCGCCAATCTCGCTCTACTACCTACAAGGTCTGAACACCACGCCGAACCACGGTCACGCAGCCCTCTTCGGGGTCTATGGCTTCCTCGCTCTCGGCTTCACCCTGATGGTCATGCGCTACATCCGCCCGACCATGAAATGGAACGAAAAACTGATGTTCACCGCCTTCTGGTCAATGAACCTTGGCCTTGCGCTGATGCTCTTCACCAGCCTGCTGCCGATTGGCATCATCCAGGCGAATGCCACCATCAACGAAGGTCTGTGGTGGGCGCGTAGTGCGGAATTTGTCGAGCAGAACCCGATCATCCACAGCCTGCGCTGGTTCCGCACCGTCGGCGACGTGGTCTTCATCCTGGGTGCAGTCGCCTTCGGCGCACAAATCGTCAAAGGTCTGCTGCACCGCGAAGGTGGCGATACACCGGCTGGTAAAACCGAAACGCCGGCAGCATCAGCTACCACAGAAACCGTCAACAGCTAATCCAGCAATGACAACAACAAAAACCCGGCTTTATGCCGGGTTTTTTATGTGAGCCTAGCAGTGTCATTACTGGGCCCGCCAAGCGGCGTAAACACTGGACCCGCCAAGCGGCGCAAATACTGAGCCCGCCAAGCGGCGCAAATACTGGGCCTGCCAAGCGACGCAAATACTGGGCCCGCCAAGCGGCGCAAATACTGGGCCCGCCAAGCGACGCAAATACTGGGCCCGTCAAGCGGCGTCAATACTGGGCTCGCCAAGCGGCGTAAATACTGGCCCCGCCAAGCAGCGTCAATACTGGGCCCGCCAAGCAGCGTCAATACTGGGCCCGCCAAGCGGCGTAAACACTGGACCCGCTACGTGCGGATAAGTTAAAGGCGCCCTGTCAGGCGCCTTTATCATGCGGTGGCTGCGAATTACAGGCAGATGAGTTTGCCGTCTTTCAGCACACCTTCCTGGGCGTCGTAGAGAATTTGCGCGCTCTGCGAGAGGGCAAGGCTTTCTTCTTTATTGAGCGGCGGCATGAGGGTGTCGAGGATGCCCCGGCGACCGATGAGGCGCGGCAGCGACAGGCAGACATCATCAAAAGCGCAGCTGCCGGAAACGGTAAAGATGGCGTGGCGGTCGTTGATGATGGCGTCGGCGAGGCTGTTCACCGCGATACCGATGCCGTAGTAGGTGGCGTTTTTGCCGGCGATGATGGAAAGGGCGGCGCCGCGTACGTTGGTCGCGATATCGTCCATTTCTTTTTTGCCCCACGGGATTTGCCGCTCGCTCATGAAGGTGGCGACGGGCATACCGGCAATCAGCGCGCTGCTCCAGCACATCACGGAGGAATCGCCGTGCTCGCCGAGGGTATAGGAGTGAACGTAGCGCGCGTTCACCCCGGCGCGTTCGCCGATAAGCTGGCGGAAGCGGGCGCTGTCGAGGATGGTGCCAGAGCCCATGACAAGTTCCGGGGTCGGGTGCAGGGCGCGGGTAACGCTGGTCATGATGTCCACCGGGTTGGACACGATGAGCACCACGGCATCCGGTGCCACGGCCACGACTTGCGGCACGATGCTGGCGAAGATGGCGGCATTGCGCGCAAGCAGGTTGAGGCGCGATTCGCCCGGTTTCTGGTTCGAACCGGCGGCGATGACGACCAGCGCTGCGCCCTGCAGGTCGGCGTAGCTGCCCGCATAGGCGCGCACACCCCTCGCCAGCGGCGCACCGTGGGCGATGTCGGCCGCTTCGGCTTTGGCGCGTGCTTCGTTCGCGTCAATCAGGACGATTTCGCTGCATGTGCCGTTCAGCATCATCGCGTAGGCGGCGGTGGCGCCGACGAATCCGGCGCCGATGATTCCAACTTTTGCCATTGTGTTGTCTCCTCTTAAGGTTGGGTTGAAATTAAACCAAATTCTGTACTTGCTCGCGCATCTGCTCGATCAGCACTTTCAAGTCCACGGCGGCCTGACTCAGCACGTTATCGCCCGCTTTCGAGCCCAGCGTGTTGGCCTCGCGGTTAAATTCCTGCATGAGGAAGTCCAGACGCCGCCCGATGGCGCCATCCTGCTGCAAGGTCTTGCGCGCTTCGGTCACATGAAAGCGCAGGCGATCCAGTTCTTCCTGCACGTCCATTTTGGACAGGATGGCGGCGAGCGTCTGCCCTGCGACGGCAGGATCCACTTCCGTGCGCAGGGCGGCGAGGCGCTCATGCAGTTGCGCCGCCGTCTTCTCCTGCAAACGCGGCAGGTGGGCGTGCACATGCGCCAACTGCCCGTCAATGTCACCCAACCGCTGCAATAGCACCTGTGTAATTGCTTCACCTTCCCGCTCGCGCATGGCAAGGAAATCGCCAAGCGCCTGCTCAAAGAGGTGCATCACCATATCGTCCAGCGCGTCTTCGCTGTCGCGTTCGCGCACCAGCACGCCGGGCAGCGCCAGCACGTCGCCCCAGGCGGGTTGGCCGAGGACATTGTCGCTATCGGCGGCGGCGAGTGCCTGTAACCATTGCGCAAGCGCCGCACTGTCCAGCCGCTGTGTGCGCGCATCGGACAGCGTCTCCACGAAAATCCACACTTCCACCTTGCCACGCTGCACCGTCGCCTGCAAACGCTCGCGAATGCCGCCTTCCAGATGGCGCAGGGCATCCATCATCTTCATCTGTACTTCGAGGAAACGGTGGTTGACTGATTTCAGCTCAACGCTAACGCGCCAGCGCCCGTTTTCATCTACCGCCCGGGCGAAGGCGGTCATGCTTTGCCGCATAGAAAAACCTGATTAACAAACTGCGCGCCATGATACGCCTTTTACCACCACCTTGCCGCCAGATTGCCAGCATCGGGCAATCCGACTACAATTCCTAACGAAACGTTACTTTTAGCGTTACATTTCCCCAATCCCACCAGGAGACACTATGAAACTCGTCCTTTCCCGCCACGGCCAAAGTGAATGGAACCTGTCCAACCGCTTCACCGGCTGGGTGGATGTTGATCTCACCGCGCAAGGCGTCGAAGAAGCCATCGCCGGCGGCAAGCTGCTGAAAGAAAAAGGCATCCTGTTCGACGTTGCCTTTACCTCCTACCAAAAACGCGCCATCAAGACCCTGCACCTCCTGCTCGAACACTGCGACCAGCTCTGGATACCCGAATACAAAAGCTGGCGCCTGAACGAACGCCACTACGGCGGCCTGC
>CAURDG010000186.1:0-3512 GCA_963523555.1 uncultured Cardiobacterium sp. | reverse complement strand
TGTCGTGGTCTTTCGCCCACTGGATGAAGTCGGCGACGATGAGGAAGTAGCCGGGGAAGCCCATTTGGTTGATGACGCCGAGTTCGATGTCAAGGCGGGCGTCGTAGGGCGGGCGTTTTTCTGCGCGTGTAGCGGGGTCGGGAAAGAGTTTTTCAAGCCGCGCTTCAAGGCCGCTTTTTGCCTGCTCAATCAGATAGGTTTCGATGGCGACGCCTTCCGGCAGCGGGAAGTCGGGCAGGTAGTTTTTGCCGAGGGTGAGTTCGAGGTTGCATCTGGCGGCGATGGCGTTGCTGTTGGCGAGTAGTTCGGGGGCATCATGAAAGCGTTCCGCCATTTCGTCGTTACCGCTCAGGTGGTTGCGGCGGTTGTAGTCATGCGGGCGTTTGGCGTCGCTGCGCTGCCAGCCGCCGCTGATGCAGACGCGGATGTCGTGGTTGTCGTAGTCGTCCGCATTCACAAAGCAGGCGAGGTTGGTCGCGACCG
Source organism: uncultured Cardiobacterium sp. (assembly GCA_963523555.1). Lineage (GTDB taxonomy): Bacteria > Pseudomonadota > Gammaproteobacteria > Cardiobacteriales > Cardiobacteriaceae > Cardiobacterium. The sequence goes on along the minus strand of CAURDG010000186.1, from coordinate 3,029 downwards.
CCGCAAGGCCGAGTTTGCCGGCCAGCGTCTGGCAGAGTTCTTCGTATTCCGCCTCGCCAGCTTCGCCGTGGCGGGCGATTTGCAGGTAGTAACGGCCAGGGAAGATGCGCTGCCAGTGTGCGGCGCGGGCTTCGGCAGCGGCGGGGTCGTTGCGGCGCAGGAAGCGGGCGAGGTCACCGGAAAGACCGCCGGAAAGCGCGATGAGACCGCCGCATTGTTCGGCGGTGAGGCGGTCGATGTGCACGGCGATGCCCTGCGCGTCCTGGTCGTACTGATAGGCGGCGCTGACGAGTTCGCAGAGGTGGATGAAGCCTGCATGATCCTGCGCGAGAAGAACGAGCTGGTTGTCGCTGCCGTCGGCATCCCGAATGGTGAGGTCGCAGCCGATGACGGGCTTGATGCCAGCCGCCCGCGCTTTTTTGTAGAGTTTGAGCGCGCCGTAGAGGTTGTTGCGGTCGGTGAGCGCGATGGCTTCCGCCCCCTGCGCTTTGGCGAAAGCGACGATGTCTTCGATGCGCAGGATGCTGTCGGTGAGGGAATATTCGCTGTGGTTGTGCAGGGCGGTGTAGGTCATGAGTATCGCGTGATCGTAATGGATGGAAAAGGCGCGGTCATCCGCTTGGCGGCAAGGCCAGTGTTTATCCCGCTTGGCGGGGTTTTAGGGGTTCAAGGCCGCCAGACGCCGCAGGCAGGCGTTATCGCCGTAGTACAGCCCCGTCTGCACACCGCTCGCGACAGCCTGAAACAGCAACCGGACAGGTTCGCCCCAGGCGGCCGCGTCGGCGGCATCGTAGTAATACAGGGGTTTATTGATCGTGATCCACGGGCGTTCGCTTTCAATGTCGGCACACAGGTCAGGCAGTAATGCTTCCCGCCGGGTTTCCGCGCATTGTCGCTCGAAACCTTGCAGATAACCGATATCCAGCGCGGCTATTTTTTCGTACACCACGCGGTTTTGCGCCAGAAGGCGGGCTTTGAGATCTTCACCAGCATAGTCAAAGGGGTAAAGCGCGTCGGATTCGCCGGGATCGGGTGGCGGCGCGGTGCTGTCGCGCAGGTAGGCATAAAGGCTGAAATCACTACCCAGCCCGTCCTGCCATGTGTATTTCCCGGCTTTTATAAACAAGTAAAGAGTCTGCCCGGCCAGCGGTTGCTGCCAGCAGGGGATGGTCCTTTTGCTCTTGGCGAAGCCAAGCGCCCGCATGGCCGGTTGTAGCGGCGCGCTGATGTGTTTGTAGAATTCGGTGGTTTTCATGGCGGGGTTTCATCCGGGACAGGGTCATGCGCACCATGCCTGCAAAGCAGGCAGAGCAAGGATGCGGGCGAGGTAATCCTGCGCAGCGGAGCTGAGGTGGCCGACAAGGACGTAATGATGCAGGCGCAGCACCACTGGCGCGTAGAAGGCATCGGCTACGGTAAAGCGCCCGCCCGCAAGATAGTCGCCACCAAAGCGGGTCAGCCCTTCCGTCCACAACGCGTTCAGACGCTCGAGTTCGGCAGTCAGTGCTGCATCAGGTGCCGTGATGGGCGCAGCGGGGCGCACGGTGAAATTGCATTGCGTACGCAGCGCGGGAAACCCGGCATGCATTTCCGCACTCACTGCATACGACCAGGCGCGGGCGGCGCGGTCATCCGGCCAGATCTGCGGATAACGCTCGCCGAGGTAGAGACAGATGGCGAGGCTGTCCCAAATGACCAAATCGCTGTCGTGCAGCACAGGCACCTGTGCGGTCGGTGAAAACTCACGCCAAATGCGGCGCTGTGCGGCACGATCTGACAGAAAGGCATGTACCTCTTCCGTAAACGGGATATCCGCCATTTTCAGCAGAATCCACGGACGCAGGGACCAGGATGAGATTTGCTTGTCGCCAATGTGCAACAGCATGATGGAGACTCCTTATTGGCAGGAATTAAAGGCGGGCATGATACGCGTCCGGGGCGCGACCTGCACGGGGTGGGCACAGTGTTACACTGAGCATCCCAAAATTACCACTTACCTATTAGAGGACTACCTGAGGACTACCTTATGAACGAAAAACAGATCCGTATCTTGGCTACCGTCGCCACCATCGCTTCCATCTGTATGTACACATCCTATATCTTTCAAATTCAAGCCAACCTGGCCGGACACAAGGGCAACCCGATCCAGCCACTCTGCGCCGCCATTAACTGCACATTGTGGGTGATGTACGGTTTGCTCAAGAAAGAACGCGACTGGCCAATTGCGATTGCCAATTCACCAGGGGTGGTGTTGGGGATCATCACCTGCATCACCAGCCTGTAACCCCAGCAGCGATAACAACAAAAAGACCGTCGGGCGGGACATGGCGCATTGACGCCGCCGACAAGAGGCGTAGCATAGGCGCGTCGGCAGAAGATAAAAAATACGGCAGGGGTGAAAAAATGAGACAGCTTTGGCGACAAGAAAAAAATTGGAAAGCTGCTTTGCAGAGAATTGATAAGAAAAGAAAATCCTGCACCCCGCATTTAAAAACAGACCCTGATTCAAAGGGATTAAGACACGGATGACGTTGCCAGGTTACAGACGAGTTTGAGTTTAAAAACAGACCCTGATGCAAAGGGATAATTCAGACACAGCGCAAGCTGTGTCTTTTTGTTTGGCGGTGGGGCATTTGTATCGAACCATCGGTATGGATAGGTATCAGCCGTCAAGCGGTGTCATTACTGGGCTCACCAAGCGGCATCATTACTGGCCTCGCGCCAAGCGGTGTCGTGTTACTGGCCTCGCGCCAAGCGGTGTCGTGTTACTGGCCTCGCGCCAAGCGGTGTCGTGTTACTGGCCTCGCACCAAGCGGTGTAAACACTGGGCTCGCCAAGCGTGATAAATACCCATCTCCTTATTGAAGCAGACAAGCCAATGCTTCCCTGTCCGGATGTGTGCAAGGGGATGGGTATAGCCTGGGCGGGCATTTGGCAACAACTTTTGATGCCTTGTATTAAGATAGCTATTGATTATAGCTAAGATGTTTATTTTTTCATACAGGAGAATGATTATAGCCTACTCTCCC
>CAURDG010000185.1:0-3575 GCA_963523555.1 uncultured Cardiobacterium sp. | reverse complement strand
CCCGCTCGGCGGTCGATTGCTGACTTAGGCGGGGTTTTCCGGGGCGATGCTGTCTTCTGCTGGCACTTCAATGCGGTCAACATGGCGGTAGCCTTTCGGCAGGTGGTTGCCTTTATGCCCGCGCGGGGTGTGGTAGTTGTCGCGTTCGCTGGCGCGGATGGTCATTTTCTGTTTGCCGCTGTACAGGGTGATGTCGCGTCCGCGTGCGTAGGCGCAGATGTGGCTGAGGCGCACACCGTTCTGGTCGTAGGTTTTTTTGGCAATGGCGATGGTCTGGCTGCCTTTGCCTTTGCCGAGTTCGGGGATTTCGGCGGCGTCGATGAGGGCAATTCTGCCTTCGTTGGTGATGGCGAGGATGTCCACGTCGCCGTCCGGTAGGGCTTGCAGGGTGATGGCGCGGCCCTCGCCGGGGTTGATGAGGGTTTTGCCGGTTTTGGTTTTGCTGGTGAGATCGCGCCCGCGTGTGATGAAGCCGTAGCCGTTGTCGGCCGCCACGAGGTAGCGGCGGTCCTCGTCAATGATGGCGGCAGCGATGATGTGTGCGCTGGCGTCGATGCTGAGACGACTGGTCAGCGGTTCGCCGTTGCCGCGTGCCGACGGCAGGCCGTGCAGGGCGAGGGTGTAGCAGCGACCATCATCCGCGAGCAGGCAGGCCTGCTGGTTGCTGCGTCCGGCGATTTGGGTGAGGTAGGCGTCGCCGCTTTTGTAGGTGAGGGTTGCGCCGTCGATGTTGTGCCCTTTGCCGCCGCGTATCCAGCCCATTTTGGAGAGGATGAGGGTGACGGCTTCGCTGGGGGTGAGTTCGGTTTCGTCCAGCGCCACCGCCGCTTCGCGTTCGCAGATGACGGTGCGGCGCGCGTCGCCGTAGGTTTCGGCGTCAGCGGCGAGTTCGTCGCTGATGAGGGCGAGCAGGTTGGCGCGGCTGCGCAGGAGTTCGTCGAGTTGCTGTTTTTCAGCGGCGAGGGCCTGTTCTTCGGCGCGGATTTGTTGTTCTTCGAGGCGGGCGAGGTGGCGCAGGCGGGTGTTCAATATGGCTTCGGCCTGGGCTTCGCTGAGGTTGAAGGTGCGCATGAGGACGGGGCGCGGTTCGTCTTCGCTGCGGATGATGCGGATGATTTCGTCGAGGCTGAGGTAGGCGATGAGGAGCCCCGCGAGGATGTGCAGACGGTCGTTGACGGCGATGAGGCGGTGGTTCAGGCGGCGGCGCACGGTGTCTTCACGGTATATCAGCCATTCACTGAGGATTTGTCGCAGTTTTTTGACTTGCGGACGGCCATCGAGGCCGATCATGTTCATTTGTGCGCTGTAGCGTTTTTCGAGGTCGGTGGTGGCAAAGAGGTGCTGCATGAGGCGCTCGTTATCGACGCGGTTGGAGCGCGGGATGAGGACGAGGCGCACGGGGTTTTCGTGGTCAGATTCGTCACGCAGGTCATCCAGCCAGGCGAGTTTTTTCGCCTGCATTTGTTTGGCGATTTGTTCCTGGATTTTGCTGCCGGAGACTTGATAGGGCAGTTGGTCGATGACGATGTTGCCGTCTTCGAGATGCCAGGTGGCGCGCAGGCGGACGGCGCCGCGCCCGGTGCGGTAGAGTGTGGCGATTTCTTCGCGCGGGGAGACGAGTTCGCCACCGGTCGGGAAGTCCGGCGCGGGGATGTGCTGCATGATTTCGTCGTCGGTGAGCAGCGGGTCGGCAAGGAGGGCGCGGCAGGCGGCGACGACTTCGCGCAGGTTGTGCGGCAGGAGGTTAGTCGCCATGCCAACGGCGATACCGCTGCCGCCGTTCAAGAGGATGTTTGGCAGGCGGGCGGGCAGGCGCGCGGGTTCTTGCAGGGTGCCATCGAAGTTGGCGACCCAGGAGACGGTGCCCTGTTCAAGTTCGGCAAGCAGGGTTTTGGCATAGCCGGTCAGGCGGCTTTCGGTGTAGCGCATGGCGGCGAAGGATTTGGGGTCGTCCGCACTGCCCCAGTTGCCCTGCCCGTCCACCAGCGGATAGCGGTAGGCGAAGTCCTGCGCCATCAGCACCATCGCTTCGTAGCAGGCGCTGTCGCCGTGCGGGTGGTATTTGCCGATGACGTCGCCGACGGTGCGCGCGGATTTTTTGTGTTTGGACTGGTGCGAAAGGCCGAGCTCGCTCATGGCGTAGATGATGCGGCGCTGCACGGGTTTGAGGCCGTCGCTGATATGCGGCAGGGCGCGGTCGAGGATGACGTACATGGAGTAGTCGAGGTAGGCTTTTTCGACGAAGCCGGCCAGAGGTTGTTGTTCTTCGTGGGTCGTGAGGGTCATGGTGTGTGCGTTTCAGGATGCGTTATTTAGCCGAAGAGTTCGGCGTGGGTGCCCATGCGGTGCAATTCTATGGTGTCGCCGTAGATGCGGTAGATCAGCACCTGGTCGGGCTTGATGTGGCAGTCGCGGTAATCTTGCCAGTTCCCCGTAAGGGCGTGATCACGGTATTTTTCGGGCAACCTGCTCCATGCAGCAGATGCCCCAAGACGTCAATCAGGGGTGCGCTCAGGCCGATTTTTTGCAGGTCTTTGTCAAAGCGGCGGCTGGTTTTAATCTTTCGCATGGGCAAATGCCTTGGCCAATGCTTCCACGCTGTCAAAATGGCTGACGGCACCATTTTCCATATCCCGGATGGATTCGCGCAGCATCGCTTCGCCGTTGCGACTTAGCGTGTGCGCACTGCTTTGCCGTGCATAATCCAGCGATAACGGTACGCTGTCGGTCTCGGCGATTTGTGTGAGGAACATGCGCATCGCCTGCGTCGGGGTCAGGCCAAAACGTTCGATGACGGCAAAGGCGCGCGCTTTCAGGTCGTCGTCGAGACGGATGTTGAAGTTGGATGTGGCCATGTAAGTCTCCCGTAGTGCTATTTGCTGTGCATTGTATAGCGTCTGGCTGTATTTTTCCCTCCATTATGGTCAATCCCTATTTCTGCGCCGTAATTCCCGTATTTATCCCGCTTGGCTTCGTATTGCCCAACAAAAACCCCCGCCGTAGCGGGGGGTTTTTATTTTTACGAATCAGCGGCGTTCTTGCAGTTTTTCCTTATGCTTGCGGATTTGCTTATCGAGGACATCACTGAGCAAGTCAATCGCAGCATACATATCCTCATGCGCGGCATCGCCGTGGATAGTTTTGCCGGAAGCAAGGTGGATAGTCGCTTCGGCAATTTTCAGGTGATTCTCCGCGCGCAGCGTCACCTGAGCACTGGTCACGTCCTGCACATCCAGTCGGTCAAGCTTCTCTTCGACATAGCTGTGGACCGCCTCACTGATGTCTAGATGTTTGCCGGTGATGTTGTAGTTCATCATCCACTCCTTCTGTTGTTTTGGGTTAAATTTTGTGATTAACGTATCAAAAGCAACAAAAATCCGCAAGCAATTTCACGTTTAAAACGCCGCCCGCAGCCAGGTGATGTCCGCACCGTCAATACACACTGCATCAAAGCGGCATGGCGGCAGTGTCCGGTAGTGCTGTTGCAAATATACCTGTGCCGTTTTGCGGATTTTCTCCCGCTTGGCGGCGCTGATACTGGCGGCGGCACTAACCTGCGCCCCCGCCTTGCGACT
>CAURDG010000184.1:0-3588 GCA_963523555.1 uncultured Cardiobacterium sp. | reverse complement strand
CTTCCGCCTATAGCCCGGATTTCAACCTGATAGAGAAAACGTAGGTATGGATCAAACGGTTGAGGAAATAATTAAAAATGCTCCTAAACAGATATATGCACAAAAAACACCAAAACAATTCAAACCAACGCGCATTGGTGCCATGTTTAAGCCTCAAAAAACCTAGTGTTTCCACATGAAGTTGTTGGTAAACAAGCGGTGTAAAGGCTAAAAACTTTATAAAAAACGATGCAGAAACAAGTAATAATGATATTAAAATAAAACAAACGCACATCAGCTTGACACCCCCATAGCACCTCCCTATAATCCACGCCCGACATCATTGATGTTATCTCCTCTATATCCTCCTTTGGTGGTTGTTTGCCGGGCTGCAAAGCCCGGCTTTTTTTATGTCCGTTTGAAGCGCAAGCATCGCCTTACGCTGTAAACCAAGCCCGGCTACCTTTAGTCGCATCGCGGAGCCACATGGCCTGGCCAAACGGCATTCATCCCGCATGAGCGGCTGAACAAGCGGCTTTCCGCTATAATTTCCGGTAGATACACCAATCAAGGAAATTACGCATGTACCTCGTCCCCAACGCTCTCAGCCAGCAACTGGAAAGCCAATATCCCTTCTGGCAGGCGCCGCTGCCCTTCGACCTCATCGACGCCGAAATGTCCGGCAAAATCAGCGCTCACGGCGCGCACGGCATCATCCGCATCGCTGCGCATGACAACCGCGACAGCCTCACCGCCCGCATCAACGCCTACCGCAAACACCATAGTGCGCCGTCTTTCTGCTTTGCCCACCTGCTGCCGCAGCAGCCGCAGGGCGACAACCCTGACAGCTTTGCCGCCGAAATCCTGCAACGTCGCCTCTTCACCGAGCCGCTCACGGCGCAGCGCGGCGACCACTTCCTTGACCTGCTCGACATCGCCATCGCCGCCAAACCGCGTGCCATCGGCTTTGCCCAGGGGCTGCCCGACCGCGAAACCCTCTCCCTCATCCGAGAACAAAACATCTTCACCTTCGCTATCGTCGGCAACCTGCTTGAAGCCATCAGCGCGGACGACTACGGCGTGGATGCCCTCGTCCTGCAAGGCATGGAAGCGGGCGGCGAACGCAGCTACTTCAGCAACGACCTGCCGCGCGTCGAACAAAGCGGCCTTTCGCTCCTGCAACAAGTGCGCAAATACAGCGACAAACCGCTCGTCCTCTGGGGCGACTTCACCGACGGTGCCGACATCGTTGCCGCCATCATCAGCGGCGCACAGGCGGTGATGCTCGATCGTCCCTTCCTCGCCTGCGCCGAAAACGGCCTTGACCCGGAAATCCGCGAACGCATCATCCACGCCAGCGAATACGACAGTGAAATCAGCAGCCAGTACACCCTCCGTCCGCTGCGCTGCCTGCGACACGGCTTCAGCAAAGAAAACGAAGAGCTGCTGCGCGGCGACGAAGCCCTCTTTGCCGCCGCTTTCGACATCAAACCCGAAGAACGCCCGCTGTCTGTCGCTTTGAGTGCCATTGACGACCCGCAGAACCTGACCCACTACCTGAATCACCAGGCGCAACACATCCGCCAACTCATCGCCTGACCATGCTGCTCGACTACGCCCGCCTCAACCTGGATGACGCGGGCAACCCGCGCAGCGAGCGCTACCACGACATCTATTACAGCGGCAACGGCTTTGCCGAAACCGAACACACCTACATTAACGGCAACCGCCTGCACGAACGCTTCGCCCGCTGCACCGGCAACATCACCATTGGCGAAATCGGTTACGGCACCGGCCTCAACCTCATCCACACCGCCGAGACCTTCCTGCACGACGCACCGCCGAGCGCCCGCCTGCACTACCTTAGCTTCGAGCGCCACCCCATCACCGCAAGCGATCTCGCCCGCCTCTGGCAAAACTGGCCACAACCCGCCCTCCGCGCCGCCATCCTTGCGCAAAACCCGCACAACCACGCGGGTCACCACCTGCTCAAAATCCACCCGCGCATCCATCTGCACCTCATCCTCGGCGACATCCGCGATACCCTGCCACCGCTGCGTGCCCGCGTGGATGCCTGGTACCTCGACGGCTTCGCACCGGCGAAAAACCCCGACTGCTGGACGCCAGCGCTCATGCAGGAAATCGCCCGCCACAGCGCGCCGGGCGCGACCATTGCCACCTTCAGCGCCGCAGCTACCGTGCGCGACGCCCTGAGCCAGGCCGGTTTTACCCCCGAAAAAATCCCCGGCTACGGCGCAAAACGCGACATGCTCACCGCCACCCTCACCACCCTGCCTGCACCGCGCCCGCACTGGAACAACCAGCCCGCTGCCGCAGACGGCCCCATCGCCATCATTGGCGCGGGCATCGCCGGCAGCACCACTGCGCGCGCCCTGGCGGAAAGCGGCCGCCGCGTCACCCTCTACCACAGCGACGCCCACCCCGCCGCCAGCCACGTTCCACTCGCCGTGCCCTACCTCAACCCCGACAGCGAGGACTCGCCTGACCGCCCCTACCAGCTCGCCACCTGGCATCACGCCATGCGCGCCCTGCACACCTACCCGCGCAACATCTACAACCCCTGCGGCGTCACCAACCACGCCGAAAACCCGCGCGAAGCGAGACGCCAGCAAGCCCTGCTTAACGCCCAGCTGCTGAATGCCGACGAAATCAGCGGCAACGCCACCGACCTCACCTACCCGCGCGGCGGCGTCATCCACCTGCCCGCCCTGCTCGCTGCCCTTGCCGACCATCCCAACATCCACTGCGAAAACACCACCATCACCAACCTTGCCGCGCTTGACGACTACGCTGCCATCATCCACTGCTGCGGCTGGCAACAAACCCTCAACCCGGCAACCGCACTGCGCGACACCATCCGTCCCCTGCGCGGACAGGGCAGCACCTACTACAGCGACCGTGTGCCGCCGGGCGTGTACTGCGGCGAACGCACCCTCATCCCTGATGATGGCAGCATCTACAGCGGCGCCGGCTTCGACCCGGAAGACACCGACCTGACCCCGCGCGACAGCGACGATGCCAAAAACCTCGCCGCCATCCTGCAACACCTGCCTGGTGCACAAACCCGCCTGCGCGGACACTTCGTCGGCATACGCGGTGCCAGCCGCGACCACATGCCGCTCGTCGGTGCCATCGGCGACACCGCCAGCGTCCTGCGCGAATACGCCGCCCTGCGCCGCGATGCCCACAAAACCATCATGCGCGACATCGCTCACCACCCGCGCCAATACATCCACCAAGGCCTCGGCTCCAAAGGCTGCACCTACGCCTGGCTGAACGCCGACATCCTCACCGCCATCATCAACGCCACCCCCATTCCGCTGCCTGCACCGCAACTCGAACGCATCGACCCCACGCGCTACCTCATCCGCGCCCTTAAACACGGGCAGCTATAACCACCACCTGAAAACACCATGTTTGGCCTCAACTCCCCCATTACTGAATACAACGGCTTCGGCATCACCTGGTACGGCAAAAGCGACTTCCATACAGACGGCAGCCACATCACCACCTGCTGGATTATCGCCCTGTACATATGGCTAATATACTTAATTATTCATACAGATATTAAATAATAGGTCAATATTA
>CAURDG010000183.1:0-3601 GCA_963523555.1 uncultured Cardiobacterium sp. | reverse complement strand
AGAGTAGGCCATAATCATTCTCCTGTATGAAAAAATAAACATCTTAGCTATACAATTCACGCTTTTCCATAGGAGTAGTGTTTTGAATACCCACGCGACCCCCACCCCGCGCGATATTTCCCCCGTTTCTACCTGGCACAGCCGTTTACACGCCCTGGGTCCCGGCGTCCTTATGGCCTCCGCCGCTATTGGCGGTTCGCACCTGGTCGCCTCCACCCAGGCAGGTGCGCTTTATGGTTGGCAGCTGGCGCTGATCATCCTCCTGACCAACCTCTTCAAGTACCCATTTTTCAGTTTCAGCGCGCATTACACCCTTGATAGCGGTAAAAGTCTGATTGAGGGCTATGCCGAGAAAAGCCGCGTGTATTTGTGGGTATTCCTGGTGATGTGTTTTCTCTCCTCCACCATCAGCGCGGCGGCGGTTGCCCTGCTCACGGCGGTGATCGTCCAGACGGCGCTGCCCGATCTGCCGCTAACCGTCAATATGCTGTCAGTGTTGCTCATCGCTTCCTGTATGTTGATACTTTTCGTGGGACGCTATAAAGCGCTGGATACGTTGTCAAAACTCATTGTCATCAGCCTGAGCATCACCACTGTCATTGCGGCAGGTATCGCTGCGTCAAAAGGAATGCAGATGCAGGCGGATTTTATTGAGCCTTCGCCGTGGACACTCTCAGCCCTGCCCTTCATCATCGCCTTGATGGGCTGGATGCCAGCGCCGATCGAGATTTCCGCCATCAATTCACTGTGGCTGAATGCCAAGCAACGCCACAATCCGGCGAATTACCGCGATGGCATGTTCGATTTCAACGTCGGCTTTATTACGAGCGCCGTGCTGGCACTCTTCTTCCTCGCCCTTGGCGCTTATGTGCAATACGGCAGCGGTGAGGCGGTGCAGATGAAAGGCAGTGCTTATGTACCACAGCTCATCAATATGTATGCGGTGACGATTGGCGACTGGTCACGACCGCTGGTAGCCTTTATCGCCTTTGCCTGCATGTACGGCACGACAATCACCGTCATTGACGGCTACCCACGCGCAATTGCCGAAGCAGCGCGCTTGGTGCGCGGCAAGCCCTTTTTCCGCACACGCGAACTATTCGCCTGGATTACCTGGGTATCAGTATCGGCTGTGGCGCTGATCCTGTGGTTCCAGGGAGCCCTCGGCGAACTGCTACGTTTCGCGATGATTACTGCCTTCCTCGCCGCACCAGTGTTTGCCTGGCTGAATTACGGCCTGGTGCAGCGTGATGAGAAACACCGTCTTTCTACTTCCATGAACGTGCTGGCGATTATTGGCCTGGTGTATCTCATCGGTTTTGCTGCGCTGTTCGTCCTGAACGAGACGGGGCTGCTGAAATAACTTCTCATCCAGGCAAGCGCGGGAATCCCGCTTGCCTGCTGCTGAAAGCACTAAATCGTCCGTGTGCAAGGTTTATCATATGCTCCTTTCACCCATACGGAACTCACATGGACACCATCGCCATTCGCGGCGCGCGCACCCACAACCTGAAAAACATCGACCTTGACCTGCCGCGCGACCGCCTCATCGTCATCACCGGCCTTTCCGGCAGCGGCAAATCCTCGCTCGCCTTCGACACCATCTACGCCGAGGGACAGCGGCGCTACGTCGAATCGCTCTCCGCCTACGCGCGCCAGTTCCTCTCCATCATGGACAAGCCGGACGTGGATCACATCGAAGGCCTCTCGCCCGCCATTTCCATCGAGCAAAAATCCACCTCGCACAATCCGCGCTCCACCGTCGGCACCATTACCGAAATCCACGACTACCTGCGCCTCCTGTTCGCGCGCGTCGGCATCCCGCGCTGCCCTGACCACGGCATCGAGCTGAACGCGCAGACCGTCAGCCAGATGGTGGATAACATCCTGGCGTTCGCCGAAGGCAGCAAATGGATGCTGATTGCGCCGCTGGTGCAGGGGCGCAAGGGCGAGCACACCAAGCTGTTGCAGGATATGCAGCAGCAGGGCTTCGTCCGCGCGCGCATTGACGGCGACATCTACGAGCTGGACGCCCTGCCCGCGATAGACGGGCGGCGCAAACACGACATCGGCATCGTCGTTGACCGCTTCGCCATCCGCGATGGCATCGCGCAGCGCCTCGCCGAATCGCTGGAAACCGCGCTGTCGCTCGCCGATGGCATCGTGCAACTGGTGGCGATGGACGGCGACGCGACGCACACCTTCTCCGCCAAATACGCCTGCCCGGTCTGCGGCTACGCGCTGAGCGAGCTGGAGCCGCGCCTCTTTTCCTTCAACAACCCGCACGGCGCCTGCCCCGAATGCGACGGCCTCGGCGTCAATACCTTCATCGACCCGCGCCGCGTCGTCATGCACCCCTACCTCTCCATCGCCGCCGGCGCGGTGCGCGGCTGGGACAGACGCACCCCCTATTTCTACCCGCAAATGCAGGCACTCGCCGCGCATTACGACTTCGACCTCGAAGAAACGCCTTTTGAAGACCTGCCGGAAGCCATCCAGAACCTCATCCTCTACGGCAGCGGCACGGACAAAATCCCGATGCCAACCATCGGCGCAGGCGGCGCGGTGCGTTACCGCGAGGCGACCTACGAAGGCATCATCAACACCATGAACCGCCGCTACCACGAGACCGACAAGGCGCGGGTACGCGAGGAAATCAGCCAATTCCTCAACAGCCGCGAATGCCCGTCCTGCCACGGCACGCGCTTGAATCGCGCCGCGCGCCACGTGTACATCGAAAACACCACCCTGCCGGACATCAACCGCTGGTCGGTCGCCGACGCCGCCAGCTGGGCGAACCGCCTCGACCTGCCGGGCGCACGCGGCGAAATCGCGGCGAAAATCCTCAAAGAAATCCGCGAACGCCTCGGCTTCTTGGTGAACGTTGGTCTTAATTATTTGACGCTGGCGCGCAGCGCCGAAACGCTTTCCGGCGGCGAAGCACAGCGCATCCGCCTTGCCTCGCAAATCGGCGCCGGGCTGGTCGGCGTCATGTACGTTTTGGACGAGCCCTCCATCGGTCTGCACCAGCGCGACAACGCCCGCCTGCTGGCGAGCCTCATCCGCCTGCGCGATTTGGGCAACACCATCATCGTCGTCGAGCATGACGAAGACGCCATCCGCGCCGCTGATTACGTCGTCGATATCGGCCCCGGTGCGGGCATCCACGGCGGTCGCATCATCGCCGCAGGCACCCCCGCAGAAATCACCGCGCACCCGGAATCGCTCACCGGCAAATACCTCTCCGGCCGCGAAACCATCGCCGTCCCCGCCAAACGCACGCCGCGCGACGGCAAACGCCTGCTCAACCTCTACGGCGCGAGCAGCCACAACCTGAAAAACGTCAATTTGAGCATTCCGGTCGGGCTGCTCACCTGCGTTACCGGCGTTTCCGGCAGCGGCAAATCAACGCTGATTAACGAAACCCTCGCCAAAGCTGCCGCGCAACACATCAACCGCGCCGGCGACGACCCTGCCGCATACGAGCGCATCGAAGGGCTGGACTACTTCGACAAAGTCATCAACATCGACCAGTCGCCGATTGGGCGCACACCGCGCTCCAACCCCGCCACCTACACCGGCATCTTCACCGCCATCCGCG